>JBBIII010000036.1:0-24312 GCA_037446575.1 Ignavibacteriales bacterium | reverse complement strand
GAATTGTAATGATAATACCTATTGGTGATGAAGACAGATCACTTACAGTGAATGTGAAATCGGTTACACCTGTGCCGGGGAATCTTGCATAAGCTTCGTTGGGCATTTCAAAATAAGTAACACTACTGAGATCGCCGCTTACACCATACTTTAGCCCCGGTTGATCACTATTAAACTCAACAGATGCTGTAATTTTTGTTCCGTCCGGCAACGGATTTAGATTTGCATCTGTTATCCTAATTGAGATTGGCGCAGAGCTACCACCACGTGGAAAACTAATTGAACCAGGTAAATTAATTATTTGAATAGGACCAATAGCCCAAACAAGAAGCACGCTATCGATGACTCTTACATTGTTATTCCCTTCAGTTTGAGCATAAACCCAGAAATATCCTGGTCCGTGCGTAGGATCAAAACTACCTGGAGTAAATGGGAATTTTGCTCCCTTATTAAGCAATACAGAAGCATTGCCAAATTTATCCGTATAAGCTGTTCTATCATATGTGCTACCAGTTCCAATTACTCCAGCTTGTGAATGGAAATAGACTGGTGTATTAATTCTTACAGGATTACTGAAAGTATCACCAACAACAGCCGTGATTTTAATCATCTCTGGTACATAATTACCAGGGAATACAAACCGGCTAGGAAGCACATTGAAATGCGCCTGATTTGGTAGCCCTCCATTAATCGTAAGAACTACAGGTTGCATCAGTGAAATTCTAACACTATCCTTTGTTATAATTTCAACATTCAATTGAGCAACCCCAGCTTGTGTGCCGCTAACAACGATGCATCTTAGTTGACCTTCGGCATTTGACGTATCAGTTGGCGGTGATACAGTAGGCAATATGCCGCCACCTATATTGGAATTAGGGAAGAAACTTAAACTATAGTTTGCTCTAACGCTATTCTTTGCATCAATAGGACGATCAAGTTTATCTCTAACTTCGATTATAATAGTCGAACTTACGTTATCTTTAACACTTGCGGAGTTTACAGCAAGATTATCAGGTGTTACGCTTTTGATTACAGCGTGAGAAGGTTTTTCATATTCGGATAAACCACCACCAACATCATTTGGTCTTTGAAGAATTCCTAAAAAGGTTCTTGATATACCGCTTGGTGCGTTTTTACCAACAATACTTATAGTAATTCCGAATTCACCATATTTACCGAGAATTCCGCTAACCTTATCTATAAATTTTACTTTAAAAGATGTGCCTAAATTTCTATCCTGTGTATCAAGAATTTTTGGTTCGGCATTTTCAACGGCAATGTCAGATGTTGGAGAACCTGAGATTGTAACTTTTATAGAGTTATCAGTTGTAATTGGATTGCCGTTTATATCTGCTACTCTATAGAATATTTCAAAAGAACCGCCATCTGCAACTCTAACAGTATCATTCGGCACATTTAAAAGAGTAATAATAGGCGTCCCAGAAAACAGAACCGGCATTAGTAATGTGAAGTTACCATTACTACCTCTCGTTGTCATTCTTAAAGTATCAATACCATCTACCGGTGATTTTCCTCCACCTGAAAACAATACGCTCGCTTCACCGGAAGCATTTGTAACTGCAGGATTATCCTCTCCGAACATAGCAGTTGTGGAAGTAAACCTTACTGTGCTTGGGAACGGTGCATTACCATATTCATCGGCTAACTTAACATTTATATTTCCTAAAACACCAGAGCCGGGAACAAGACCGGGATAATTAGTTTTTGTAAGCCACATTTGTGAGCGATTGGAATCAGGCGCACCTTTTACATTCAATTCAACTGCACAAGTCTGCAATGGCAACCCAGAAACAGTCGCATTTGCTGTAACTGTAATTACGCCGGGTTTACTACCAGAGTTCACAACAACAGTAACTAATCCATTCTCGCCAGTTTGGCCTGAGGTTCTTGAGAGATATTCATCTCCACCCGGACCAACAACAGCAAAATTCACTGTTGTTACTCTTGCTCTATCAATCGGTAAATCTGAAGAATCCTTAAGCTGGAATGTTACAGTTGAAGATGTATTTAAACTTGCACTCTTCACATACATTGTTGAAATACTTGGACTTCCTTGTGCATTCACAATTTTGGCAGGCAAAGTAGGTTCTGCGGGAACTGGACTATTCAGATATCCATAAATCTCTCTTATTGTATTTCCATTAGGAGAATTAACGGTTATATAAATTTTAAACCATCCGCTCAAAGAAGGCGAGCTATTATTATCGTGCACCAAGAAATGATAAGTAGTCGGGTTGATATTATTACTATTTTGTGTAATGTCTAAATTTCCTTCTAAAGAAATAGAAGGCGATGCAGGTCCATCAACCGATACTTTATACGTTCCTCCAGACATTGCTCGGTTATTAATATCTTGTACAAAATAGGAGATTGCAAAATTACGTTCGCCGTCAGCAAGTCTGACCGTATCCACGCTTGTTCTGACAATAGGCGCGCCAGTGAATAGAACGCGCAAGCTATCTCTAATAAATGTCGTTCCATCGAATGTGCTGGCTTTAACGTAACCGAATCCTCCGACTGGATATGGCCTTCCGCCTGATAATTTTGCTGTCGCACGACCAGTTGCATCAGTTGTAACAGACACGAGCGAGCCAGCCGTAGTTTCATCAAATTGAATTACAGATGATTTAGCAGGATTACTATATTGATCTAATGCAAGAATATTTACGCCTGCTAATTCTCCGCTATTTACAAGTCCCGGAAGATTTAACAATGTATCAGGGGGATTAACATTCCAACTTAAAGTGAACTTGCTTTGAGCAGGGAATCCGCCGAGCACGGTTATATCTGTATTTGCAATAACCGTCGGTAAATTCTTGACTCGCGCTTGAATTGTATATGTTCCAGATTTTACTCCTGTATGGAATACAGTTGATACCTGTCCGTTTGCATCGCTTAATTTTTCGTTGATTGATAACCATTCCCGACCAGTTCCATTGAGAATAGAAAACTGAATAGTATCTGCTTTTTCATAAGTTACAGGAGCATTATTAGAATCAATTAAAGCGAATGTCAGCGTTGTTACCCCAGGTAAGCCTGTGCTTTGTACATATACTGGAGCTGGGTTGCTTGCAACAAATTTTAAATTAGCTACCCTTGTAGAAATTACCCCTGGAGCTGGAGCTAATGTTCCAGTAATTATTGTTGAATACGAACCGAGGTCTTTATTCGCGACTGTTATAGTTACAGATATTGGTCCGCTTGGACCGCCACCTCTTATTTTATCTACCAACTGGAATGAGCATATTTGTGTTGTATCAGCCATATTGATTATATCACGTATTGCAGTGATATTTCTCACTTCAATAGCTGCGCTATCACCATCTATTGTAACTGATATCGTATAATCATCTGTAACCGGCCGCCAGTTAACATCACGTATTTTGAATTGAACTGTTGCAGAACCGCCATCCGCAATCGGCGTGTTTAATGGCACGTACGGATTTGTCCCATCTTGTGTAAAGAATATTGTTGTAGGCACACCAGACAACAAGAAAGGAACATTGCGTTTAAGAGTGTCTCCATAATCGCCTATCATCCATGCCTGCAAAGTTCCGTAGCCCAAACCGCGCACTGGATCGTTAGGAATAAATCCGCCTTTGATGCTTGTAGTCGCTATTCCATTTACGTTAGTTAAAGCAGGAGTTGCAACAGCGCCGCCGCTAAGAGTTCTGAAGTTCACTCTCGTTCCTAATGGAAGCGAACCGCCTAATGAATCTGCAACTGTAACCGTTGCCTTACCAACTTCGGGGTTAGCGTTTCCGATACCGGGCATATTATTTTTAGATAAAAGCAAAGTGAAATTATCAGAATGCGGACCGGTTATCGTAAAGATTTCTTGCGGCGCAGAAATTGTGTTTGTTCCGCTAACAAAAGATGCTACAACGCGAACAGTTCCATAACGTGTACCTGAAAACAATGTAGCAGTGACTTTTCCAGTTCCATCGGTTTGTATTCGGACTGGATTAATTGTTGCGCCTCCTAAAGCATTTAAAACAGCCAAATCGACATAGACAGGATTAGTGCCATCAATAGGCCGATTAGCCAAGTCAGTTACTTGGAATGTGATTGTGGAAGTTTCATTAGTTCCTGTCCCTTTAACGCTTAGTATTCTTGTCGGTTCTGTTGCAAGCACAATACGTTGCGCTGAAATTGTTGGCAGTAAATAACCATCTAAAGTTCTTACCGCTGTTCCAGATTCGCCTGTAACAGTAATTGTAATTCTAAACGCGCCCTGAATTCCGCTTGGCCTATTTTTTATATTGAACACATAATTTGCATCGGCAGGATTTTGTGTGTCAATTGTCTTTACATCAATATCACCGCTAAGTTCAACTTCACTCCCAGCAGTGCCTGAAGCTGTAATTTTTATTGTATTGCCGCTCGAAATTGGATTTCCGTTCTTATCTCTAACAGAATAATTTATCGTTGCTGTTCCGCCATCTGCGAGCGAATCTCTTAATCTATTTGCATTAGTATCAACAATTGTTGTATTTGTAAAATAAATAATTGGCACATAAGAGAACATAAATGGTTGCCTCTTAATCACATTAACGCCGCCTGTAACTGGAACTGTAAGATTCACATTTCCTAAACCCGGCGTGGGATCGCTCGGTTCATTTGAACTTCCAAACAATGAAATTGTCGTTTTACCATTTACTGTTGTTGGAGGCGCAGTTACATAGCCGCCCGTTGTTGTAGCGACCAAATCCTGTGGAACTGCCGCAAAACCATCCTTATCTATCATATTAATGCTTATTGTGCCAACAGCCGAACCATATTTATTGAACATATTCTTTTTGCTAAGCTCAAAGAAGATTTTATTCGAATCTGGTAATCCGCGTGCAATTAAAATTGGCGCTGAATAACCTTGCACAATTCCTGTTTCGCCTAAAGTCTGAGCTACAACTCGTGCCGTTCCAAAAGTATTACCTGAAGAAATTCTCACTGAGACTATTCCAAGTGAATTTGTCGAATCTACAACCCTATCAAGCGTTGTACCGGCTGGTTGATTTAAGAAAGAGAAATTAACAACAGCTCTTCTCGATGGATTTATCGGATTATCAAAAGCATCTTTTACGATAAAAAAGATTGTTTTTGTTGTTTCCAACAAGAGATTTGATTCGGCAAGGTATAAAGATTTAACAGTTGAATCTAAAAGTTCAATTTTTGCTGGAATATTGAAAGCGCCTGTTTGTGCGCCTGCTCCACTCACATAAGCTGTGAACCATCTACTATTTGAATAATCCCCATTTTCACTTTTTACTTCAATACCGAAAGTTACCAAACCCGCCTCTTTTACAGCTCCTTTATCATGAACGCCAACTCTGAATGTTCGACCTGTATTTATTCTATCTTTTAATGTCTGAACATTATTTGTAAGCTCCAAATCCCCTTGTAATGCACCAGATGCTTTTACTGATACAGTTATTGTTGAACCTTCAACTAACGGATTACCATAATCATCAGTTACAGTTACGTTGAAATAGAAACTCCCGCCATCCGGAATGGTGAAACCAATTGTATCAGCTACAGGAGGCTGAGCAGGACCTGAAAAAACAATTTGCATGGTTCTAACTATTAAACTATCAGAAAGCCGATATGATTTGTCGCCTGTAGTTTGAGCCGTAACAGTAACCCTGCCGCCTGGCGGAGGTGAGCCACCGCCGCTTTTCAACTCAACAGTAGCCACGCCATCTTTTGTAGTTGCGGAAGGTAGAATTATACCTCCATTCGACATAAATACAACTGAGGTCCCGTCCGCAACAGGATTTCCAAATCTATCACCAACAAATAACGAGATGTTGGTTTTAAGATTAGCATAAATACGACCTGCAATATTTACTTTCGACGCGGCAATTGATACATTAGCGCTATCAGGAAAACCACCGCCTGCTGTTAGAAAAACCGGACTCGCTTTTACAGAATCATTGCGTGCAGAAGCAATGACTTGCAAAACACCCGGATTAGTTCCGCTTGTTACAGTTGTAGAAGCTTCACCCGCCGCATCAGTCCAGGCAGATGAAGGACTTAAAAATTCGCCAGCGTTAGGTCCACCACTTAATCTAAAACTAACTAAACTCCTATTTACTCCGACTACAGAATTACCAATAGAATCCACGACTTTAAATGTTAATTTGCTCGATTCATTCAATCCTGTACCGCGTAACGCAATAGTTTTATAAGTTTGTTTTGTTAACACAATACTCGCCGCTGGCCCTGATATACCGGTTGAAATCCTTGCCGAGTCTTGAATGGCTAATCTAATAGTTACAGAAGTGTCGCGTCCAACTGAAACCGTAAGATTAGTATCTCTTGTAAAATAACCCAAAGCTGTTACCCGCAATTGAGCCGTATAGGCACTGCTTAAAACACCATATGATAACGAAAACTGGCCTTGGTTGTTTGTTGTATCAACTAAAGATCGTGGTCCAATATCACTCACGATCGCGCCAACAACATGGTTGTTGGTTTCTGCTTGTAAAACCCTTCCGGTTAATGTTGAAGCGGGCACTGTAGGCGCTGGTTCAACTGGACTCTCTTTACATCCCGAATTTAACAATAGTAATATTATAGCTCCCGTTAATAGTGTGATTCGGAAATTCATAACTTACTCCTCAGGAAACACTCCTGTTTTTTTCAAACAATTTAATAATAAATATTTTCATTCATTGTGATAAAATATAACACAAACCTACCTGTCGTGTCAATTAATCATAGCACTATTTATAAATTTTTAGATTTAACTTAAAAATTGGTCACTTTCAATTTTTCGTATAGCAGTCGAATTTATTTCAATTTCTTACCTATTCTATTCTGCATATCCTTGTCCATTTCTCGCCCTTTATCCTTTAGCAAATTTTTAATGACAGTCGGACGAGCCCCCCTTTCTTCAACCGTTGAAAGTATTTCGGCTTTTATTAAAACAATTAGCTCGCGCTTTACAATTTTTTTAGAGTCATATCCGAATAGATAACGTAATCCAAATACCCACCAAGGCAAATCTTTTAAGAAGGGAATTCCTTCTCTTACAGTAAGTTCTTCGTTCGAGTACATTCCGCCGACATAACCTTCCTCGCCGTTTAATAATAATAATGAGCCAGAAGCATTTGTTTTATTAATTACTGTTGTTACCGGTGTCGCTTCGAAAGTGCTCTTTTCAATGTTGAATTGTACATCAATAAAATCTAACTCGCCCACTTTATAAATTTTAGGTCGAACCGTCAAAATTGTCCCTGTTGGATAAAATTTTTGCACTAAATTACCGGAAAAGTCTCTTTCAAAAACTGAAAAATCCTGACCTATCTGAAATCTAGAGCTTGCTCCTGAACGAACAGTAACCTGCGGCCGTGCAATAACCTCGCCTAATTGTTCACTTTCGAACATATTTAATACTGCATCTATATTAGCCACCATTTGTGACCCTCTTGGATGAACCTCAACTCCGAACACTTTATTTGATACTTTTTCTGCTCCAGAAAATTGGATTTGTAAATTCAATCCTTGTCCTCGAAGGAAAGAAAAACTGATGCCACTTTCTGCAAGTAGCGTTCTATTTATGTCGAAAAAGACGCTTGATATAGTAACCTCGCGCAATCGGCTGTAAATTTCTCCCGAATCGACAACTGCTTCAGCAACTCTTAATTGATCTCCTGAGACAGGAGCTTTTATCCCATCTCTCTCTAATCTTTCTTTTTCCTGCTGTTCTTCCAATTGTTTTCCTATATCCTCAAAAGAAATAATCTCAATATATTCAGGATAATCATTGTACCAAAGTTGATTGCTACGTAAAATCAACTCTAAAGCATCTTTCCAAAACATCGATTCTATATTAATTCCAATTGGCTTATCTTTTGTTCGTAATGGAGAGCGGTCAATAACAATCCGTCCATCTAACTTTTTACTCAATTCGCTAAGTGATTGAATCGCTTTTGAGTAAGGGACATCTGCCGCATAGGAAACCAATTCTTCCGGGCTTACGCCAGATTTGCCTTGTGCGGCTCGGCGTATAGTTTTTTCAGTTTGTGCCCAAGATTGGCAAATTATTGTTGCTAAAAGGAAAAGAATTGATAATGCAATTCGCATTCTCATAGTTACCTCATTATCGTTGTTTTTCAAAAATAATTTTCTTTGTAAGTCTTCTTACTACTCCCCCCTCGTCTAAAACAAAATCTATTGAACTGCTTGCCGGATCAATTTTCACTACGCTTCCCCTCCATACTTTATCTCCCAAGTGAAGTACAATTAGAGAATTGTTGGCTAATACAAATGCTTTGCCCGGTAATACAGCTTTAACATCTAATAGATCGGCGTTAATTTCTCCGGGTGGTGTTTCTGTCGCTAATACTTGAGTTATTATACTTTTTAATGGGTCCGATGGAGATGGAATTAATGTTAACGATTTTGCCGCTAACGAAGTCGCAAGTTCCGGCACGTCCTTCACGAAATATGCATGGATTTCCATATCGAAAGCAATCCATCTTACTTCTTCTCTAGTCTCAGGATCTAATGTTTCGACATGCTCTAATTTTAAAGTCGAAATTTTATATAATCTTCGGCCATTTTCTAAGAAATATATAAACTTGAAAAGATTATCAAATTGCGCCTCTCCTCTTTCAAGTTTGTAGGCATTGTATCCCCAACTTGGCAATTCGCTAGTTCCAATAAATTTCATATCGAATTTTAAAAAACCAGCTTCGTCTATACCTCGACTCATATATTCGTAAGTTTGCGATGAAATATCGAACTGTGGTATTTCCTTACTCCTTGAATCATACCGGCGTTTGATATCTTGGAATTGAACTGTTAACCGTTGGACTTCCTCGGTTAAACCAGGCAAGTCTTCCAATTCTTTATTAATTATCTTGATTTCCTTATTTATCTTTGTGATTTGCCGTGGTTGCCAAAAACCCCACCAAAAACCGCATACTAAAGAAAATGCAGCCCAAAGCACAGCAAGAACAATTGTATTTCTAATTTTATACGTCATGTTCTTTTATCCTTTTATCTTGTCCCAGAATATACTGGTTCTGGAATGTCGTATTTATCTACTCGTTCAATAACGATATCAAATTCGTATAAAATTTTTTTTCGAATTGCGATAGTGCGTACTTCTTTTAAAGTTGCAGATTCGAATATGCTTGCAATTCTCGGAATACGTGCCCTATATATGGCTCTGCCTGAAAGTAGAATACTTCTCGGATTTTTATCATCAGGTCTCAAGTTATAAATCCATAAAGAATTCAAATCTTCAACGCTATTAGCTAAATAATGTAAAATACGGCTCCACCTATCTGCCCCCGGTGCAATCGAATCATAAATACTGGTTGCATTACTATAACGATTTATATCGTTCGTTAAAATATTTCTTCGTTGGCGAAAAACATCTAATTCATGTAATTTCATCTCTTTTTGTGATAACTCTGCTTTTATTCTTCTTATTTCACCATATCTATTTGAGATTGATAAAATAAAAAATGGAATAGTTAAAGATAAAATCCCTGCAACTAAAAAACCGTGCCAAGCTAACGCTAAAGCTTTTTGTCCTTCTAATACGTAGTGAGGTATCAAATTAATATCATAAAAACCAGGCAGTTTTGGCTGTAGAACTCGCCAAGCAGTCATTAGTGGAATAACATATTCCGATACCGCATCTCCAATAGATGATTCAAATTCACCTAAGTCCAAGTCTGGTGCTTTAATATACTCTACAACTGCACTCGAAAATTGCGGAGCTAAAGATTCTAGCAGGTTCACCTTATGACTTTCACCTGAAAGTAATATCCGATCAATACGTGTAAGTGCAATATTATCCTGTTCAAGTAGAATACGGCTGTAAATAGTATTTTCAATATTGGGCGATTCATAACCTTCGCTTATTATAGGGGCAAAATGCAAATACTCTGTGCCTTGCATAAAAATCAATCGGCTAAAATCGTGCCCCACATATACAATAACAGAAATTTCTTCTTCTTGAGGTTGATATTGAGTTCGCACCATCTCCATCAAAACTGTATCTGCGCTATCAATTAATTTCAGATTTGGAACTCGCCCCCCCATAAACGATTTAATTTCTGTCATCAATTCATATATATGCATTCCATCTTCACGTATAATAGATAGGATGCCACCTGAAGCTGATGAAATCACATCAATAGCGTCTATAGATGGTGTAGTAGCGCGCATCATTGCTAATTCTTGGGAAATTTTCTTTTTAAGTTTTTCTCCCTTTAAACCAAAATCGCCTTCGAATTCTTGATATGTTACAGCAGGTTCTGAAATAGCATAAGATAAAGTATATTTTCTTGGCGATCCCACATCGTTTAAGAGCCCCAATAATACGGAAGCATTCGTCATAGCTTCTTCTCCCGTCGTCTCTATCGGAGGCGCTGAAAATGTCTCTGTCGAAGATAAATCACCAAATGAAGATTCTTCTGCTCCCGGTAAATGCGCTTGCTTTTCCTCAAACTTTCGAACCAATGCAACCGTTTTAAAATCTCTTAATGTTACAACGCCCCTTTTTTCAGATAATCTAACAAATTTTAATTCAAGCCCATCTACAAATAAAGCAACAGCATTTTTTCCTTCCCCAGGTTGTATCTGCATTAGTTATTAATCCTGAATTAGTTTAGATTTAATGTATTTATCTGTAATAAAAAAATTAGTCTGTAGGTTGTAATTGTAATAATTGTTGTAACCTTCGTTTATTATTTGCGTAATTCATCGCATTATCCAACGATATTTTCTTTTGCATATACAAGCGCTTTAAATCTTGCTCCATAGTATTCATTCCAATATCTGTGCCTTCGTTTATCATCTGATAAATTTCGCTCGTGTTGTTATTTTTAATTGCGGCTCGCACAGATGGAGTACCAAGCATAATTTCTTTTGCTAATACGCGTTTACCATCTAAACTTGGAACTAATTTTTGAGATATAACACACCTTATTGTATCAGCTAATCTGTTGCGAACCCGCTCTTGTTCTATTGGTGGTGTTTCTCCGATAATTCTATCAATACTCTCAACTGCCGATGCAGTATGCAACGTAGAAAATACTTTATGTCCCGAATCGGTAATTTCCAATGCCGTTAAAATTGTTTCCGGATCCCGCAATTCACCAATCATTATAATATCAGGGTCTTGCCTTAAAGCTTGTACTGCGCCGTCCTTAAAAGATAATACATCTCTGCCTACTTCTCTATGCCTTATAATACATCTATCGGATTTGTGAACATATTCAATAGGAGAAGCAATAACTACAATATGCCCATCAATACTATGATTATTTGCATCTATAATCGAATCCAATGTAGAACTCTTTCCAGAGCCAGTAATGCCTGTAACTAAGCATAGACCTTCTTTTGTGTGAGTTAAACTTAGTACTTTTGTAACATTTGCATGCAACTCCAATCCCTTATATTGCCTTACTGCATTATTAATTGCTCTCATATTCAAAGCGAGCTGATCTAAATCGAAATATGCATCTGCTCGGAATCTTCTAAATTCAGCGCTATCTAAATAAAGCATATGTGAAAAATCAAGATTCCGATTTTCAAATAAATATGCACGTTGTCTTTCTCCGATTACCGATTGAATTAAGATATTAAGTTCATCCGGAGTATATTTTCCCAATGACGGATCAGGTTTTTTAGATCCATAAATTCTATACCAAACAAATCCTTGTGTACCATAGCCACCCATATCAATATCGGAGGCGTTTAATGTGAACATCCGCGATAAAAAGTGATTCATTAAAGATAGTAATTTGATTTTTGTGGTTTCATCTGTTCGGGAAATTACGTCGCTTATCATCATCTGTCGTTCAAGCCCTGAGACGGAACGGGGTAATTGATGCGCTATATCTTTTAGAATTTTCTGAGCTTCAGGAACAATTGACGATACATCTGCAGATGGAGTTGCAACCGTTGACGCTTTTTGAGATGTAATTTGGGGTTGAATAGCCATTTTAATTTAATTTTTTATCTATCTAAATAAGTTTAAATATTTGCTTTACTTTTATCCATCCATAATTACTCGGATAGATAATAAGCAACTACAACCGAAAAAGCAAATAAAATAAAGGTATTTTTTGGGTAATTTACTTCCATTCCGTATCGTTTTAGAGTTAATAATGCAGAAATTAAAAGATAACCAAACGCTAACATATCTCCCAAAATACCATTTAGAAGTGATATTTGTAAATAATTATTATTTATTGACACGTTTTTTGCATTAGCATAACAACAAAGAAATTCTTTTCCCCCTAAACAATTAATAAATTTCGTGTCAGTAGGAATTTACTTTTGTTGAAACCAGCCTATTCCTCTTCAGTCGTTGTAGAGACTACTTCTTCTAACGTAGTTAAGCCTTCTTTCATTCTTTCCATTCCCGAACGTCGCAGTGTCCACATTCCGTCTTTAGCAGCTTGGTCGCGTATTGCATTTTCATCTACTTTTTCACCAGCATTTAGAACAATATCTTTTACAGACTTAGTAAAAAAGAGAGCTTCATGTATAGCGGCTCTCCCCTTATATCCGCCATTACACTTTTCACATCCGATTGCTTTATAAAATGTATGTGTTGCTACTTCTTGTTCTGAAAATCCGAATTTCAACATATCCCTTTTTTCACTTTCATCTATCGGCTTTTTACAAAATTTGCATAACGTGCGTATTAAACGTTGAGCAACAATTATATTTATTGCATAGGCAATTAGGAATGGTTCAATGCCCATTTTATAAAGACGTGCAACTGCGCTCGGAGCATCGTTTGTGTGAAGCGTTGAGAAAACCAGGTGTCCAGTATTTGCAAGCTTAATTGCTGTTTCGGCCGTTACCTTATCACGCATCTCGCCAACAAGCACAATATCGGGGTCGTGACGAAGAATACCACGAATTGCTTGTTCAAATCCCATTTTAGGACCAATCTTTAATTGACGGGCTCCCTTGATAATATATTCGACCGGCTCTTCAATTGTTAGCACATTTACAGTTGGGTCAATTACTTGGTACAATGCGGCAATTAACGTTGTCGATTTACCGGAGCCAGTCGGTCCAGTTAAAATTACAATACCTTGTGGTTTACTTATTGCCTTATAAAAGAAATTGCGAGCCGGACCTTGTAAACCTAATTTTTCGAGATCTGTAATTACTTTCCGATCGTCTAAAACACGAATTACTACGCTTTCGAATTTATGTTTGAATTCTGTAGTTACGATAGGCATTATTGAAACACGAAAACGCAACTGGTGTCCATCTATTACTCTTTGAATAAATCCATCTTGCGACATTTCTCGCTCAAATCTATCGACATTTTTACTGCGATCTTTTATAACAGCCATTACAGCTTCCGGAATAGTGCTTTCCTGACAATGCCATAGTTGTAAATTGCCATCCACTCTGAACATAAAATTAGTGCGGTTGCCTTCAGCGGCTACAATATGAACATCGCTTACTCCTTTCCTTACTGCCTCTACCAAGCATCCTTCAAATAAATTTACCAATGCACTTTTACTTATTTCAGCTTCAAGCGCCTGTTCGTCGAGCGCTTCTTCTTCACCGCCGGCACCCTCTTCTACAGTAATTTTGTTATCATCAAGAAGTTTTAAGAATTCGTTTTGTGCAGGCGCAACTTTATCCATCAACGATTGCAGATCTTTTAACCGCACATAGCAGATTTCGTATTTCTTTACATTAAAACTTCTGGCAACTATTGGTAAATTCCTATCAGTCGGGTCTGCCGCTATAATAATAAGTTTATCGGGTTGACGTTCATCAAACTTGAATGGAAGCATTTTGGATTGAATCATCATCTCGCGCTGTTGATCGGACAATTGATCAACAAGCTTTTTTATAAATGCTATTCTTGCATCGTCAAGTTTTTCATCTGTAAGAAATATTTCACGGAAAGCATATAAATTGGCGACTTCGCGGAAAACGGCATCGTGGTCTGCTCCGAATTCTGTTACAAGAAGCTGACCAAGGTTTTTTCTATTTTTTTTATTCTCTTCGGAATCTTTCATTTTAAGAGACTTTTCAAGCGTCTCAAAATCTATGATTCCCTTCTTTAGAAGCGTATATCCTATTTTATCAGTTATATCTATTTCTGGCATAAATTAATTCCCTACTGTTTTATATCTGTGCAATCATGTGCTTTTTCTGTGTTTATTCCTTCGGGGATATTAGTGCTCTGTAATTTCACAATTGTCTACTCTTTCGATAAAAATAATTCCTTCATAAGTAATTTGCTGAGTAAATACATATAACATTAAATCGCTTTCTGTTATTATCAATTAACAAATTGATCTTACGGAATTAGAAAATGCAATGGTAAAATCATTCTTGGTCCTTCTGGTTTAACCAAAGCCGTTTCTGAAGAGACTAATGTTAATGCTGTAAGCACAAGCATCATTATCATAGAAACTGACAATTGAATAGCTTCAATTGCATTTTTCATTCTGTATCCAGTTTCTTTTTCATAATATTCTGCTAATTGAAGCGCAGTTATTTTAACTGTGCCAGTTTCGGCGCCCGATGAGAATCTCGAAATTGCGGTTTTTGTAAAAACACCTGTTGCCTCAAAAGCTTCTGTCAGTCCTTTTCCACGCTCAAGCATCATCGGAATAGCTATAGTTTTAATCTGATGTTCCATATATCGATTTCCACAAGCTTCCGCTGCCATGCGTATGATTTCAATATTTTCGCCCGACCCGCTGTATAACGCGTAAAATACTCGGCAAAAGATTTCAATATTTGTTTTATGCAACATCGATCCTAAGATCGGAATTTTTATGATGTACTTATCTCGCCAAAATTTACCTTGTTCAGTTGCTAAAAATCTTAAAAAAACAACGAATGGAACCGTAAATAGTATTGTTAATATAAGCGCATTTTCCACTATCCAATCACTTAATTTTAAAGTTGCTGCTGTCATCGGCGGAAGTTTAATTTTAAATTTTTCAAACATTCTTGCGGTTTCGGGGAATATGTACACAACATAAAATAAACACGCTAAAAATAAAACGAATAAAGTTATTAGCGGCGTAATAAGCGCACTTTTTAAATTTCTCTTGAACTCGGCGTTGCGCTCCATAAATTTTGCGGCGCTTTCGTATATCTCTACCATATTTCCGCTCTTCGATGCCAAGCCAAGCATCTGTGCTGTAAATTTTCCTAAAACAGGGGCTTGCTTCATAAATGTCTTTTCACTGTCTTTTCCTTGTTTCAACTCGGCATTAATTTCTTTAATCGCATCTCGTAAAATCGGATTTGGAATATCATTGATAAGCAATTGCATTACTTCGTTAAAAGGAAGCTTCTGCCTCATTAGGTCTGTACTTACACGAACAAAAGTTATCACATCCACTACTGGCGCTGCACGTTGTTTAGTTCCAAATAATTTTTTCCGTACATAAATAACACGGAATCCCATCTTCTCTAAAGCATTACGAACTTCATTAGCTGTATATGCCTTTTGCTCGCCATCTATTGGTTTGTCTGATCCTTTTTGGACTCTATATAAAAATGAAACTCTTTCGTGAATTCCAGTTACCTTGAATTTCTTTTCCCGTGCAAGTTCTTCCGCCTTTTTCTTTGCTAAACTTTTACTATCGGCAGTAATAGAACCTGACACTGTTTTCCCGGCTAATGTTATACCGTCTATTCTATATTCAGGCATATTTATTTTTCAAATTAGTTAGTATTCTGTTCTTACTTATTAAAATTATACACTTTTTCATTCTTTGAGTCAAGAACATTAACTATACTTAAACGTAAAAAATTTTTCGATTCATTTATCCCTTTATTTGGTTGTATTAATGTGCGTTTTCGGAAAGGCGGCGTACCATGCTGATGCCTTAACTAAATGTTCAATTGGGATTTGCTCCGTCGCCATATGAGCATATATTTCATTGCCGGGTCCAAATCCGACACATGGAATTCCATGCATTCCCATAACTGCTACACCGTTAGTACTGAATACCCAACGACCAACTTCTGGCTTTTTCCCAAATAATCCATTATAAACATTTACTCCTGTTTTAAGGACAGGATGATCCTCCGGCAGCAGCCATGTTGGATAATATTTCTTTGTTGGATATTTCAATCCACGCCAGCTTGGTACATCATAATCTAAAACAACCACATCAGCTTCTGCTTTCTTCACACTCGGCAATTCCTTGATTTCTCTTACTGCTGATTCAAGTGTGTCCGTTGCTGCAAGTCGCCGGTCTAAATGAATAGTAGCTGAATCTGCAACTGCACATAAAGATGGTGAAGTAGAACGTATCTCCGCAATTGTTACCGTCCCCTTTCCAAGAAATGGTTCTCCCGTTAATCGCTCATTCAATTTCTCGATATCTGCAACAATTGGAGCCATTTTGTATACTGCATTTACTCCACGTTCAGGTGCAGAGCCATGACAAGAAATTCCTTTTGTTCGTACTTCGATCTCCATTCTGCCTCGGTGTCCACGATACACAGCAAGGTTTGTAGGTTCGGCAATTACTACAACTTCTGGTCGCAATTTATCTTCATTGATTATATATTGCCAGCAAAGTCCGTCGCAATCTTCTTCCTGCACACTCCCAACAACATACAAAGTATAATCATCCTCAAGTCCAAGTTGTTTGATTATCTTACCGCCATATACAATTGCGGCAGTTGCACCTTTCATATCGCAAGCGCCGCGTCCATAAATGATTCCGTCTTTCTCTGCGCCTTTAAATGGATCAACTTTCCAATTTTCCGGATTCCCAACATCCACTGTATCTATATGCGCATCCATCGCAATGATATGTTTCCCTTTTCCGATTCGTCCTAATATATTTCCCATTCCATCAATTATCACTTCATCGTATCCGCATTTTTCCATTTCTTCCTTAATGCGGTAGACAACTTTTTCTTCTTGTGAACTTACTGATTTTATCGCGATAATATCGCGCAAAAAATCTGCAACACTGCGTTCATTCTTTTGCGCTGTTTCTAATATTTCTTTGTACATGTTTTCCTCACTTTGCTAACTCATTAAATTCTGTAATCAATTGATCGAAATAATCTACTTCATCTTTGAACAGCGAGCGCCAGTATTCCGGATTCCATTGCTCTTTCAATTCTTCGGACGATTTTCCCTGTTGTTCAATCCACGTATAATATTTGAGATTGTGTATTGCTTTACGTTCGTAATAAGTCAATTCTTTGAAATAATCTATACTCTGATGCATCAGTGGTCCGGCATGATCTTTTGCCGCTTCGATTTGTGAGTACGTTCCACGTTCGTTTCGCAATTCTTCAACACGAGATTTATACATATCTGACGAATCGGTGAAGATCGTCATAATAATATCGGATGAATTGTACTCAAAATATTTTGCTGTCTTTATTGCAGAAAGCATATTTGAAATACTGGATATTCCAAGCAGTTTCAAATTTTCTATCTGTGCATCTGTTACTCCGAGTGATTTGAGATACCGCTGTCCTTCCGACTCGTTGAACAGCCGAAGAACACGCATACAATCTTCATCATCAATTGCTGTAACTGCATCTGTGTTTCTAACGTTATGTACCCAGGGAATATGTTTATCTCCAATTCCTTCAATCCGATGCTCTCCAAATCCATTTATTAAAAGTGTCGGACATTGAAGCGCTTCGCTTGCAACAATCTTTAAATCTGGAAATTGCTTTTTCAGATAATCTCCAGCGCCAATTGTTCCAGCAGAACCTGTTGCTGAAATATACGCCGCCGCATTTCCAGCTTTCACACCTAGGGCTTTGAATGCATCTTCCATCGCCGGTCCGGTTACATTATAATGCCAAATCGGATTTCCAAATTCTTCAAATTGATTAAAGATAATATTCAATGGATCTTTTCTTAACTCCCAACATTTATCATAAATCTCCTTTACGTTAGATTCTGTTCCGGGAGTCGCAATTACTTCTGCTCCAATTTCTTTCAACCAAACGAAACGTTCTTTTGACATACCTTCCGGCAGAATTGCAATCGAAGTGCAATGAAGTAACGCACAATCGAAAGCTCCGCCGCGACAGTAATTTCCTGTCGATGGCCAAACTGCTTTGTGTTTGTCGGGGTCAAATTCTCCGCTGACTAAGCGAGGGACCAGGCATCCAAATGCGGCGCCTACTTTATGCGCTCCGGTCGGAAAATATTTTCCTACCAATCCGATAATTCGAGCGTTTACGCCTGTGATAGCTTTTGGAATTTCAAAATAATTAACTCCACTAAACAATCCATTCCTAATGTCATTTTTCCATGTGATGCGAAATAGATTTAGCGGATTCACATCCCACAATCCAATTGATGGAAGCTGTTTCTTTATGGATTCCGGTATCAAATCCGGATTTCGCATTTGTGCAAATGTTGGAATCGTAATTCCATGTTTCTTGCATCGCTCAGCTGTCTTCTTCACAACCTCGCGATTTATGTTTTTAATTATCTTCGACATATTTCTCCTTGTCATTTCTTTGCGCTCCTTAGCGTTCTCTGCGGTTAAATATAAACCGCTAAGACGCAAAGATGCGCAAAGCACAAATTGTTTACTACTTCATTTTTAGTAATTATCACATTTCTTTGTGTTGCTTAGCGTTCTTTGCGGTTATTATTTTTTCCCAACTATTTTCTCAAGTTTCTTCACAGGATTTTGCATACGGATTAAAAAGATCATTGCTGCAATAACGAATGGTTTGTAACTTGCTTCGGCATAGGTAGCGAGCCGATACTTTTCAAAAACATCTTTTGCGACTTCACCTTGCACGCAACTCACACCGGAAATATCCGCCGGCAAGCAGTGCATGTACAGCGCTTCCCCTTTTTTGGTGAGTTTCATTTTCTGTGCATCGCATTCCCAATTTTTGTATCGCGCGTTGTTAGCAAGACATTCTTTTTCGAGTTCATTCAATCCTGCTTTATCACTCTTCTTCAATAATTCTGTTCGTCGTTGCATAACATGAAAAGGCGCCCATGATTTTGGATAGACAACATCGGCATCTTTAAATGCATCTTCCATCGAACCAACCACTTCAAACTTACCGCCAGATTTTTTTGCCTGCTTGCCTGCAAGTTCAACAACTTCCGGAATTAAACCATAACCTTCGGGATATGCAAGTGAAACATTCATCCCAAATCGTGTCATCAATCCGATAATTCCCTGCGGAACAGATAGCGGCTTGCCATAGCTCGGTGAATACGCCCACGTCATTGCGATCTTTTTGCCTCGAAGATTTTCGAGCGAGCCAAAATAAGAACGAAGTTGCATCAAATCCGCCATTGATTGTGTTGGATGATCAATATCGCATTGCAAATTAATCACACTTGGACGACGATGAAGCACTCCTTTTTCGTATCCTTCCTGAACCGATGCGGCAACTTCACGCATATAAGTGTTTCCCTCACCTAAAAACATATCATCTCGAATGCCAATGGTCTCCGCCATAAATGAAATCATATTTGCAGTTTCGCGCACAGTCTCACCATGAGCAATCTGAGATTTTTCTTCATCCAATTCTGATAAACCTAAACCAAGCGCATTCACCGCTGATGCAAAGCTAAATCGGGTTCGCGTCGACTTATCCCTGAAAATTGAAATTGCAAGTCCTGTGTCAAACGATTTGAATGGCTTTCCGGCTTTGTGCATCTCCTTAAACAACTCTGCAACGAGCGTTATTGCTTTCAGTTCATCGTCAGTCTGCTCCCATGTTAAAAGAAAATCACGATTATACAAATTGGTTTTAAGTTTTTTCAATGCTTTGATGCATGTTTGTAGATTTTGTTTTTTCATTATTTACTCCATTTTTAGTTATCAGTTTCTTTTCCAAAACATGGCAGTCATCTATAGGGTATAGATAACTGAATAATTTCATATAATTTCTTTATTTCGTGCAATATATAAGTAATAGCATCATCAGACTTATCACTGTGACAATTAGTTGATTCTCTATCTTTCAATTTTTTTAAGGAAAACAATTTATTGCCTGTAAGCATCTTAAGCATTTCGTAACAATTTGTCATGACAATTTGATAATTGTACATCATTTTGTCGTACGAATAATAAGGAGATGATTTCAATCATTACATCCCTTCTTTCCACTCTATCATTTCTATGCAGTCATCAACAGGACAAATATGAATGCACAATCCACAGCCGACACAACGTTTCCTGTCGATATGTGCTTTGTGATTAGGTAATTGGTCAATTGCATTATGTCCACCATCGCGGCAAGCTACATAACACAAATCACAGCCAATACATTTTTCTTCATGGATATGACTGCGCATACGAGCGCGTTTAAGGTCGTCATGTGTAACAATGTTAGGCAATGCTTTGCCAACTATTTCCAGTGGTGATTTAAATTTCATTTCATCTAAATAATGACCGAGTCCGCTTTTCAAATCCTCTATCACACGAAACCCGTAGTGCATCACAACGGTGCAGAATTCAACAACGCCGGCTCCAACCGACATAAATTCCACTACATCGCTCCAAGTTGACGCTCCGCCAGTTCCCATGATCGGAATATCAACATTACGCTTGATCTCTGCAATAGTACGCAGTGTAATCGGTTTGATAGCCGGGCCAGTCATTCCACTGTATGTGGATTTGCCATGAACATTCGGATAAGGAACGAAAGTCCTTATATTAATTCCCATCAATGCCTGGATTGAATTAGATGCCGTTATTGCATCGCATCCGCTTCGCTTTACGGCTTTTGCGACTTCAACAATATCTGTTACATGTGGTGTAATTTTTATTGATATTGGAATTTTCTTTGATGCTTCTTTGATCCACTTTGCAGTAAGTTCCGTCGCACTCACACTTTGTGCTAACATCTTACCCGGATCTTCTCCAATATTACCTTGCGGACACGAAAAACTGCATTCGATCAAATCAGCTCCGGCTTTTTCCAGTCGCTCTACTAATTTCTGCCAATCTTCTTTTCGTCCTGCCATAATACTCGCGGCTATCATTTTTTCCGGAAATTCTTTTTTAAGCTGACGGACATTGTATTCAACTTTATCAATGTGATGCTCAGAAATGAGATCGATATTGCCCATTCCGAATAACCGTTTCCCTTCATGTTCGAACGTCGACATCATCGGATAACATAAGTCAACTTTTGTTCCTTCTACTGATGTAGTTTTTAGAATAGCACCCGCCCATCCCATTTGAAATGCGCGACGCATCATATCGAGATCATCTGTCGAAGGCGCCGCCGCAAGTATAAATGGATTCTCGAAATGGATTCCTAAAAAATCGTAAGATAAATTTCGGGATGAATAAATTTCTAATTCTTTAAATTTTTTATATTCCATAAGTTTTCAAACCCTAACTATTTTTGTTTCTTAATTTTATACTTCGCTTGAGTTTCACGCACCTGAAAACCAATAGGTCGCTTGGGCTTTTCCGGTGGAAGCATTAATTGGCGAATCGCATCAAAAACAACCTGGAAGTGCTTATCATATTTCTTCTCGAGCTCATCCAATCTACGAACTAATTCTTTTTGTGAGGCTAATAATTTTCTCAACTTTACAAATGTGCGCATTATTGAAATGTTAACAGTTATAGCTCTTTCACTTTTAAGAACGCTTGAGAGCATTAGGATTCCATGTTCTGTAAATGCAAACGGAAGATATTTAATATTCTCTCCTCTCTTCAAGGTCACAATTTGTGACCTTGAACGATAGCTTCGTGTATGCTTTAGCCATACATCAGTTTCACTGTCTGATAGCTGGAACATAAAATCAGTCGGGAACCTATCAAGATTACGTTTGACTGCTTGATTTAGAACTTTCGTCGGTACATTGTAGAGTTCAGCAAGGTCTCGGTCTATCATTACTTTTTGATTTCGAAGCAGATATATTCGACGTTCAATTATTTCTGCTGGTACCATACTATATCTCATTTTATCCTCCCAAATAATTATTTATTGCTTGTGCGGCATGTTTGCCATGTGCAACAGATTGAACAATAGTCCCTTCGCCGGCAATCATATCTCCTCCTGCAAACACGCCAGCTACTGAAGTCTGAAAATTCTCATCAACTTTTATGTAACCTTTTTCGCGTTCGATATTATCTAACCAATTCGCTTCTATGGATTGTCCGATTGCAACAATAATTGTATCTGCTTGAATTACAAAATCTGAACCTTTCACTTCTACAGGTATCTGTCGACCGCTCTTATCTTTTTGTTTGCTCAGTATAGTTTGACGACATTTTAATCCTTCAACTTTCTTTTTACCTACAACCGCAACCGGATTTGTCAAAAACCGAATTTCAATCCCCTGCTTTCGCGATTCTTCCAATTCAGCTTTCCAAACACGCATTTCTTTTTCACTTCGACGATAGACTAGAATAACACTCTCTGCACCAAGACGTTTTGCTGTAGCCGCTGCATCTAAAGAAACATTACCGCCACCAATAACAACAACTCGTTTGCCGATTTTTGTTTTCTTCGATTCTTTTTTAGCTGATTCTAAAAATTTTAGAACGGGAAGAACTCCTTTCGTATTTTCTCCCGGAATTCCCACGCACCGATCTTTTCCTAAGCCAACTGCAAGATATACAGCATTGTAAGAATTCTGAATTTGTCTGAATGACTTCGCATCTATTTTTTTATTTTTGATAGTAAAGAATTTTGCAAGAAACTTGGTATCTGTTTCTAATTCTTTATCAGTTAGACGAAATGCCGGAATACTATTTCTTGGAACGCCTCCCGGTTTTCCTTCATTGAAGACTTCCACCTTATGTCCGAACTTTGCTAATTCAAACGCACAGCTTAGTCCCGCAGGTCCTGCACCAACAACGGCAACTTTCTTTCCGGATTTGGAAAATGGTTTAACGGGGAGAAATCCATTCTTGGCTTCCTCTTGTGATGCATAAAAATGAAGTTCGCGAATTTTAATCGGCTCTTCTATTTTTCCGCGCGTGCAAACTGATTGACAGAAAGTCTCCTCCGGACAAATTTTTCCGCAAACATTTATCAGGGCGTTCGATGTACGGACAACCTGTGCCGCACCCTTGATATTTCCGCTCTTAATCATTCCAATAAAAATTGGAATTCTGATATGTGCCGGACATGATTGTCTGCATGGTGCATCATAACATTGAAGGCACCGCTCGGCTTCGATTCTTGCTTGTTGTGAAGATATTGAGGTCATAAGATATGAGATATTAAGATTATGAGATAAAAGAAAATTTTCTGATTTTTAAATTCAAATTTTTGCATTCTTAATTCTAACTTTTTACTTTTCACTTTTCACTTGAATAATCGCATCGACAATTTGCTGGTAGCCGCTGCATCGGCACAAGTTGCCCGATATAGCAATTCGCACTTCCTCTTCTGTTGGATTTGGATTTTCATTAAGCAGGTCTTTTGCGCTCATCAACATGCCCGGTGTGCAAAATCCACAATGGACAGCATCGTGATCGAGAAATGATTCCTGCAAAGGCGTTAGCTTTCCATCTTCTGCTAAACCTTCAACTGTGAGAATTTCCTGTCCATCAATTTGCGGAGCGAGAACAAGACAGGAGTTGACTGCTTTGCCATTCATCATTACTGTGCAAGCGCCACACTCGCCAATCTCACAGCCGCATTTTGTTCCGGTGAGACCAAGCTCATCGCGCAGGAATGAAAGCAAAGTGATATTTGGAGCAATTGTCAAAGTATGTTGCTTTTGGTTGATTCTTGTTGTTATGGTTATTTGCTTCATTGCAATGATTTTATTATTAGAATGATTTTAATGATTAATTGTTTTTCCTTCTAAAATCTTTCAAGTATTTCATGAAATTTGCAATATGCTGAGACAACTCAATTACCAACCCAGATAACTTTTCATATTCAGATTTATTTATATATCCAATCCGATATAAAATAATCAATTGGTTTCTTACTTCTCCTGCTGAACCCTTTGCATATTTCAAGAACCGCAGAAAATCAATCGTCGCATTATACTCAAATCCTTCTGCGATATTGTTTGCTATCGAAAATGATGCTCTTCTTATTTGATCCTTTGCACTAAAATCAGTTTTTAATTTCCCTTCGTCAGAAATTCTATAAATTTCAACAACGAACTCAATCGCTTTCTGCCATACTTCAAGGTCTTCAAATCTTTTAATTTTATTCGCCACAGAAAATTATTCCAATCATTCCAATTATTTCAATCATTCCAATTATTTTAATCATTCCAATCTTTCCAATAATTTAGTTTTACCTACAATTCTCCAATGCTCTCCGCACCAACACAGCTATTACCGGTTCTTTATATTCTGTTGACCAGCGTCT
>JBBIII010000035.1:0-24455 GCA_037446575.1 Ignavibacteriales bacterium | reverse complement strand
TTTGCCAAAAAAAATGTCCGACACTTTCAAATAAAAATCATAAGGAAGTGTCAGACATTCACGAGATAATATAAAAGAGAATTCTTTACTCCGCTCCGCGTGTATACTTCTTTTCTTGCAACATCAAACGAAGTGAAATTCTGTGTGTATCGCCAAGATCGTTTTCTTTTCCAAATCTGGCAAAAGAGTAGTCAATATCTAATTTCCGTAAATGGATTCCCGCGCCGAGCGTTAATTGTTTAACATCGTTATAACCTATTCTTAACGCGATAGAATTCTTGAAATCAAACTCGAGTCCAAAATGCGGATCAAAACTAATTGGTCCTAAATTCGTTATAGAAGCAAATCTTCTATTTTCAAACCTCACATCAACATCAATTGTAGGTGCAAATCTCCCGCTGAAAAGTTCAAAGAAATAAGCCGTTCCTAATTTTACAGTAGGCGAGATTAATTCATTATTCCCGGTTGACCAAGTAACAAGTGTTGTTGTTACATCTTGAATATTTGCGGCAACGTACCAATCTTTAGCTGGCGAATAAAGCGCTCCAATGTCGAATCCAATTCCTGTTGCCGTGGCAACTTCCATTCCACGCCGAATCAATTTTAAATTTATTCCATAAGTAAAATCTTCGGATTCGCGCTTTGCATAAGTCAAATAAACCGTCCAATCGGCTGAGTTAAAATATGTTACTTTTTTCGGGTCAACATAATCGGCAGAATCAAGAATGCCGTTATAATTTTGGTCTTTCCAAGCTTTACGCGTATCAGGAATTTCGTCGATACCCAAGCGCATAACACTAACACCAAAAGATGCATCGCCGCCATACGGAATCGCCACCGCGCCAAAATCATAATTAAGCATGCCGCCAAAACGCTCATCATGCATCAGCATAATTTCCGGATAATCTATACGAGCTAATCCCGCCGGATTCCAATAACCTGCGGTTGCATCATTAGCCAAAGCCGCGTATGCGCCTCCGAGTCCAAGTGCGCGACCACCAACACCTATGGCAAGTATTTCTCCCGCATATTTTGCTATATGCTGTGATGCTAAGTTTTGAGCTAACAATAGACTTGCAATAAAAAATATTTTTTTAATTTTCATACAACACCATAGATAAAAAAACCGAACCCGCTCTAACTCCGCTTGTTCGGCATATAACAATGTTAGAGATAAGTGATTTCATAAAATTTTCACTTCAATTAACCTCTAACAATTATCTATACTTTTAATCCTTTCTTTTTCTGTTATCAATTTAGAATTTTTGAACAATAGAATCAAGTTTATGCAATTCTTTCCAATCCTAATTCACTTTTGAGAATTGCAAATAAATGATTCTCAGCCGGCTCATCAGTATTCTGTTGAGTGTGTTCAGTCGCTTTTGTGTTTTGATGACTAATTGTCGAATAAACAGGTTTAACAGGAATATTTGCGCTTGAGCTTAAAATAGGTTCAATAACCGCTTGCTTGCCAATTATTTGATTCAGAGAGTCTGTCAGCAATTCTTTGTTCCGTTTTATCATTGAAAAATGATAATTATCCTCGCAAACAAGTCGGACTACTCCATTGTGCACATCTAATAGTTTTGATTGTGTAAGTGATGCACCAATTGCAATATGTGATTTTGAAATCCTGTCTACAAAATCTATCCACTTTTCTGATACATCGTCTGATGAAGCTGTAATTATGGCAGCCGATTTTTCTGAAATATGCGGATTTCTTTCTACAGGTTTTGGCAATCCGTTTATCTTTGATAAATCCGTTCCTATGAGAGAAGTATAGCTTATTGCAGATTTGCTTTTTAAATAACCAGCTCCAACTTCGCCGACTATTTTAATTTCAGAAGATAAATTGTTTTCTCTTCTACTTGAATCGATAGACGGCGGCGTTATATTCTGCGATGTTTTATTGTTCCCGTCAAGTTTTTTTTTCAACGTTTCGATCTGCCGCAGTAACTCGCTTATTAGAACCGAGCTTTCCATTTTTACCATCTGAATCAATCCGGCTTCTAATCTATATCTCGGTTGCGAAGCCCACCGAACAGCTTGTTCCAATTCGTTCGAGATTTTTATGTACCGCAATAAATCTTGTTCATTAAAGTTAGCCGATTCATCTTTATACTTTTTCTTATAATACTCTGTCGCATCAATTAAATCTGTTGATTGCGTTGCGCTCGTTATCAACAAATTGCGCAGGTGTTCAGATAAGCCCATTATAAATTCGCGCAAATCGTAACCGTTTTTAATTATCTCATCAACTAATTGAGCCGCTTCACTTGTGTTGCGGCTTTTTAGCAAATCAGAAAATTGAAAATATACTTCCTGATCAACTACATTAAACGCCTTCAATAATTCTACCGCTTTAATTTCATTTCCGCAGAAAGAGCGAGTCTGATCGAATATACTTTGTGCGTCTCTAAGTGAACCATCTGCGCGTTTGGCAATTATCATCAACGCATCTTCTTCAATTACTACATTCTCAGCTAAAGCGATTGATGATAGAGATTTTATTATTTCATTAACCGAAATCCGTAAAAAGTCGAAGCGCTGACAGCGTGAAAGTATCGTCATCGGCACTTTGTGAACTTCGGTGGTTGCAAAAACAAATACAATATGCGGCGGCGGTTCTTCCAAAGTTTTTAGCAGCGCATTGAACGCCTCCTTCGTAAGCATATGCACTTCATCAATTATATATATTTTATACTTACCGCGTGTTGGTGTATAACGAACTGAATCACGCAAGTTGCGAATCTCTTCGACACCCCTATTTGATGCGCCGTCTATTTCAATTACATCCATACTTCTGCTATCAATTATCTCTTTACATATCTCGCAAACGTTATCGGGATTTTGATTATCTGGCGAGAGACAATTTAAAGCTCTGGCAAGAATTCGCGCTGTAGTTGTTTTTCCGCAACCTCTTGTTCCGCTAAATAAATATGCATGCGCTACGCGATTTGCGGCTATTGCATTGCGCAATGTGTTTGTAACATGGCTCTGACCGATTACATCGTCAAATACTAATGGCCTCCATTTACGCGCTGTAACTTGATAAGTCATATAATTTCGTTTGATAAATTTATAACAAGAATACAGAATTCAGAATAAAGAATCCACTGTTTTTTATTTTTTTTCTTTTCTTCTTTTTACATTCGACTTTAAACTTGTAAATACATAATTCAAAGCATCCTCAATTTTTTCTATAGCAATAATTTTCAGACCTTCCTTAACTTTATCTGGTATTTCTGTAAGGTCCTTTAGATTATCTTTTGGAATTAGAACTGTTTTGATGCCGCTTCTCTGTGCGGCAAGTAGTTTTTCATTCAACCCGCCTATTGGTAGCACATTGCCGCGCAATGTAATTTCGCCTGTCATAGCTACATCGTTAAACGCCGGCTTATTGCTTGCCGCAGAAACAATTGCCATGGCCATTGTAATTCCAGCTGAAGGTCCATCTTTTGGAATTGCTCCTTCTGGTAAATGAATATGAATCTCTCGATTCTTATTGAATTCTGAATCAATTCCAAACATCTTAGCATTCGAGCGAATATAACTAAGCGCCGCTTGCGCCGATTCTTTCATAACTTCGCCAAGCTGTCCCGTCAACGTCAATTTTTCGCTTCCCCTCATGATAGTAACATCTACATTTAATATGTCGCCTCCAACGTTTGTCCAAGCCAAGCCGGTTACAGAACCAATGCGCGGCTGGCGTTCGGCGGCTTTTGTCCTAAATTTCGGAACGCCAAGATATTTTTCTATTTTATCAGCGCCGACAATAATATTTTTCTTCCCCTCCTTTTTCTT
The DNA here is from genome assembly GCA_037446575.1 of Ignavibacteriales bacterium. Taxonomy (GTDB): domain Bacteria; phylum Bacteroidota; class Ignavibacteria; order UBA10030; family UBA10030; genus JBBIII01. The sequence continues at coordinate 20,651 of JBBIII010000035.1, read as the reverse complement.
CGGATCGCCATTTTCCTGTTTTGAAAGCACAATTTCTTTAGCCACCTTCCTGCAAATTGAAGCCGCCTCGCGTTCTAAATTTCGCACCCCGGCTTCGCGCGTGTACTCCTGTATTATTTTTATTACAGCTTCATCTTTGAATTGAACTTCTTCCGGACTCAACCCATGCGCTTTCAGTTGCTTGCCAATTATGTGTCGCTTCGCTATTTCTTTTTTCTCGTGCTCAAGGTAACCGGGGAGTTCAATTATCTCCATTCTATCCTGTAATGGCAATGGAATTGCGTATCTTACATTTGCGGTTGTAATAAACATTACTTTAGATAGATCGTAATCAACTTCAAGGTAATGATCGTTGAACGCTACGTTTTGTTCTGGATCGAGCACTTCCAACAATGCGGAGGAAGGATCGCCTCTGAAATCCATGCTCATCTTATCAACCTCATCCATTAAAAGCACCGGATTTATTACGCCGGCACGCTTCATAGATTGAATAATTTTCCCGGGCATAGAGCCGATATAGGTTCTTCGATGACCTCTAATTTCCGCCTCATCTCTAACGCCGCCAAGCGAAATGCGCACAAACTTTCTATCTAATGCCCGCGCAATTGATTTAGCTAAAGATGTTTTTCCAACTCCCGGCGGACCCACAAAGCATAGTATTTGTCCCCGCATTTCTTTAACCAAATTTAAAACTGCTATATGCTCTAATATCCTCTCTTTCGGTTTATCCAAACCGTAATGATCTTCTTCAAGAATTTTCTTTACATGTTTTACCGTAAGGTTATCATTCGTCCGTTTATGCCAGGGAACCGCAATAAGCCAATCCAAGTAATTGCGCGTTACGGTAAATTCGGGAGACATTGGCGGAATTTTTTTCAACTTGTTAAATTCTTCAAAAGCTTTTGCTTCAACTTCCTTAGACATTTTTGCGGAGATAATTTGTTCTTTTAATTTTGCAAGTTCAGGCGATGTTTCCTCGTCCCCTAATTCATCCTGAAGAATTTTTATCTGTTCCTGTATAAAAAATTTACGTTGTGTTTTTTGAATATTATCCTGAACCTTTGTATCTATATCGCGTTCAATTTTCAATATATCAACTTCGGTGTTGAGGATTTTTGAAAGAGCATATAGCTGATCGCGCAATGAATGCGTTTGCAGAAGTTTCTGTTTGACTTCGACGCTTTGAATAATGTTCGATGCAATATAGTACATCTTCCGCTGAGGCTCTTTAATCCCATCGTAAGCGAGCATAACCTCCGGCGGTATATTTCGATTTAATCTTACATACTCCGAAAAGAGAGATGAAACATGCCTTATAAGGGCTTCAATTTCTCTCCCGACAGGCGGGTCTATTCTGTAAATAGAAATTTCAGCTTCCAAAAAATTAGGATTATTAATAAACTTTTTTATTTCCGCCTGTGCAACACCATCTACCAAAATTTTAATTAAGCCATTGGGTAATTTTAGCATTTGCAAAATTTTTGCAACCGTTCCCTCTTTGTAAATATCTTCCGCCGATGGTTCATCTATTGACGGATTTTTTTGCGCAACCAGAAAAATATTTTTTCCCCGCTGAAGCGCTTCGCTGGCGGCTCGTAATGACGTTTCACGCCCAACTAAAACCGGAAAGATCATATACGGAAATATCACAACATCGCGCAATGGTAAAACTGGCAGTTTTGTTGGTATCTGATCTAATGTTTCTATTTGATTATTAGATTTTTCATCCATTTTAAATTATTCAGATTAGTATAAATAAAAAGGGGCTTTTCCAATAAGCCCAGTCAGTTTTTTTTCACTGTTTGTTAATTAATAAAATATACCGATGATTGGCGGGATAAGCAAGGTTTGTCATTGGCTACCTATAATTATAGGTTTAATCTATAATTTTTCCCCAGCCGTCAAATTTGCAGTTACAACAATTGGCAATCTTTTTCATGTCTTCGAACCATTCGATTAATTTTTTTTCCGTGATTGAAATTGGGGTTGTACTGCCGGTTATTAAAAACTTATCGTTGCCGCTATCTGATTCCTTGCATTCAGCAAAATAATCGAATCTCTTTAGCTGGTTCATAAGATCTAATGCGCTATTTAATTCATTCGCATAAAAAAAGAACTCTACGCTTCCAATTTCATTTTCTGGCACACTATACTCTTTAAGGAGTTCAACAGCTTTCTTAATGGAGTCACCTCTCGAATTTTCTGAAATAATTCTTTTTCCCTTTTTCATTTTTAAGTTTTTTTAAGACTGCTATTCAAAAATTTAACTAACGGCGTTACTTCTTTGCAAATCATTGCTACTTCATCAACAAATTTAGGATAATGGCACTTTTCTTCTTGCCAGGAAACTCCGACAAAAAACTGCTTATACTTTAGCCATTCTGCCATCGGGTGGTTTTCATCGTAGCCTTTTGGAATGCGTTTTAACTTTTCCCAGTCAAATGGCGCAAACATTTTTATAAATCGCTTATTCTTTACAATAGAAAGAAATTCTTCGCCGCGAGTTGATATCGCTTTACGAATTTTTTTAAGCTGATTGCTATCGGGAATATAGATTCCACCGCCAACGTAACACTCTCCGGGCCCAACTTGCACATAATAGCCCGAACCTACAAATCCTTTTGGTTGTCCACGTAAAACAAAATGCGCCGCTGAGTAGGTTTTATACGGCGTTTTATCAGGACTAAATCTAACATCTCTATAAATTCTAAAAATTGCACGTTTTGGATTCAAGTCATACTCCGGCGCAAATTTTTCAAAATGAGGTCTAAGATTTGCAAGAAGCGAACACATAGGTAGTTTAACAAGATTTTCATATTCCTCTTTATGTGCTGTAAACCACTGGCGCGTATTATTACGCTTCAATCGCTTAAAGAAATTAATCCCTTCTCTCGAAAATCCGGTAAATGGAGGATATTCCTCTAAATCAAAAATTAGGGGTTGCATTTTTTTAATTAATTACGATTAGCTGTAATAATTTTAACAACAGAAAATTAAGATCATATTTTTAGCGTCTTACATACAAATCCATCGGCGTCAGATAATCTTTTTACAGCTTCCGAATAACTGATATTGGCTTTTATCATTACAATAGCGGTCTTAACATGTCCGTTTGCTTTTATTAGCGCTTTCTCTGCTTTCTTATAATTTACTCCAGTTGCGATCATTATTATTCTTTTTGATCGTTCGACCAACTTCTTATTTGTCGCTTTCAGGTCTACCATCATATTTTCATATACTTTCCCAAGCCTAATCATTGAAGCTGTAGTAATCATATTAAGCACTAACTTTTGCGCAGTTCCGGATTTCATCCGCGTAGAGCCCATAATTACTTCTGGCCCTACTTCTGGGCATATAGCTACGTCAATAGATTTTTTAATTATTTCAAATTCAAAATGATTTAATTTTGAACGCGGATTAGTAGTAACAAAAATTGTTTTTGCTCCTAACTTTTTAGCTTTTTTTACAGCGCCAATTACATAAGGTGTCCGCAGACTTGCGGCAATTCCGCAAACCACATCCAATTTTCCAACTTTTTTTTTCTCAATGTCTCTTGCGCCGTTTTCTTCTTTATCTTCAGCCCCTTCTTGTGCTCTGAACATTGCTTTTTTTCCGCCTGCAATCATACCTTGGATCATTCCATGTTTTGTTCCAAATGTCGGTGGACATTCAACTGCATCTAAAACTCCAAGCCGACCACTTGTCCCTGCGCCGACATAAATTAATCGCCCTCCATTTTTTAAAGCATCGACTACAAGTTCTATCGCTTGAGCAATATATTTTAGCTGCGACTCGACAGCGATAGCGACCTTTTTATCTTCATTGTTAATTATTCTTAGAATTTCTTTAGAAGAGGCGGTGTCAATTTTCATGCTTGCTGAATTGCGTTGCTCGGTTATTAAATTTTCTAATTGTTTAAAAATTATTTTGCTCATTTCTTATCTCATTATATGAACGTAGTAAATATATCTTTTACAGATTTCTCATATTTTAAGTTTGTTATGCGCCGGCGGCTTTTCTCTTACTATCAATAATTTTTTTTCAGAGTTGTAGAACACATTTGTTCCTTTTGCTTGCAATGATATTTCTTCAATCGAAATATTTTTATACAAAACTTTTGTCTCTTCAATTTCTTTTCTTAAATCTCCACCTTTGTATGTTAACAGTGCTGGAGATTTTAAAAAAAATTTTTCTGTCTCTGTCTTATTCTTTCTAAAAAATCCTATAGACCAGCCCCATAAATTACTTAGCTGGGTTACCGAACGTGCGATTACAAAATCAAATTTTCCTATATATTCTTTCTTTTTTGCTATTTCTTCGGCTCGCCCGCAAATTGCAAAAGCGTTTGAAAAATCAAGCGAGTTTATCATTTGAGTTACTGCTTTTACTTTCTTACCTACGGAATCAATGCACAACAGAGATATCTGTGGAAGTAAAATTTTTATTGGAATACCTGGCAATCCACCGCCCGTGCCAATATCTGCAATTACCGACCGTGGTGAAATCTTCAATTGAAATAATGGCGCAATACAGTGTAAGATGTGGTTTTCCCAAACGTTTTCAATGTCTTTTCGGGAAACAAGATTTACTTTTTTGTTCCACTCTATAAGCATTTGAACATATAGCTTCATTTGTTTTAACTGCTCAATTGTCGGTTCAATTCCGTTTGAAATACAAACCGACCTAAACCAAATTAATTTCTCGCTGTCTAAATCACTATCTGGTTTCACGTGAAACTTTATCCTTTCAAGTAGACTACCAATACAGAAATGTCCGCCGGCGTTACCCCGTCAATGCGCGATGCCTGCCCAATTGATAGCGGTTGAATTTTTATTAGTTTTTCTCTTCCTTCGGTAGATAGAGATTTAACTTCCCGGTAATTAATATCGCGTGGTATTTCAAACGATTCAAATTTTTCGTGCCGTTTTATTTCTTCAGCTTGCCTTTGTATGTATCCTTCATATTTCAGCTCGATTTCAATTTGCTCTATGGTCTCTTTTATAATTCCATCATCCTCGTTCGATGTTAGATAATTAAAAACGGGGTCTTTAGCAATTTCACTAATTCCTAATAAATCTTTTAAAACGACATTCGAGCGTTTTACCAATTTTGATAATTTTTCATTTTCAGAGATTGTGGTTTCGCCAACTTTTTCCAAATAGTTATTAATTGATCTTGGCGGAATAGAAATTTGGTTCGATTGAAAAATACAATTCCTTATGTAATCTTCTTTTTTTCTCAATCTCCTTATATTATCGTCTGATAATAATCCTAAAGCGTGGCCATATTTCATTAATCTTGTATCCGCATTATCTTGCCTAAGAATTAACCTGTACTCTGCTCGAGATGTGAACATTCTATATGGTTCAATTATCTCCCTATTCACTAAATCGTCAATAAGTACGCCAATATAAGCTTCTGACCGATGAAGTATAAATGGTTCTTTGTTTTGTAAATATCGGACCGCGTTTATACCGGCTATTAGTCCTTGTGCCGCGGCTTCTTCATAGCCTGAGGTGCCATTAATTTGCCCCGCAAAAAATAACCCATGCACCAATTTTGTTTCTAATGACAACTTTAGTTGATATGGAGGAAAATAATCGTATTCAACAGCGTAGCCGGGGCGTAGCATTTTTACATTTTCTAAACCATGAATAGATTTTAATCCTTCTATTTGAATTTCTTCGGGTAAGCTTGTTGAAAATCCATTTACATAGACTACATTAGTATTATAGCCCTCTGGCTCAAGAAAGATATGGTGTCTTTCTTTATCGGCAAATCTGTTAATTTTATCTTCTATTGATGGGCAATAGCGCGGTCCAATCCCTTTAATCCTGCCGGTAAAAAGAGGCGATCTGTCAAATCCTTTCCTTAAAACTTTGTGTGTATTTTTATTTGTATATGTTAAATACATTGGTATTAAATTATTAGTAATTCGTTTATTTTGGAATGAGAATGGTTGAGGATTTTCTTCGCTTTTTTGTTCCTCAACTTTTGAAAAATCAATACTATTGTAATCTATTCTTGGAGGCGTTCCTGTCTTTAGTCGCCCGCTTACAAAACCAAGTTCTTTCAAATTTTCAGTCAATCCATAAGATGCTTTTTCTTGATATCTGCCGCCTAAAAAAGTTTTCGTACCTATATGCATTAAACCATTTAGAAAAGTTCCAACACAAACTATTACTACTTTACAATGAATAATTTCATCTGAATTTAATTTGACTCCGGCAATACATTTTTTTTCATCGACAATTAATTTTTCAATTGTTCCTTCTTTAATGTTAATTCCATCTTGTTTTTCAATACATTTTATAGCCTCCTTAGAATATAACTCCCTGTCATTTTGAGAGCGTGGAGACCAAACGGCAGGTCCTTTTGATCTGTTAAGCATTCTAAAGTGTATCCCAGTTGAATCAGCAATTTTGCCTATTTCTCCTCCAAGTGCGTCTATCTCGCGTACTAAATGTCCTTTGGCGGTTCCACCAATTGCAGGATTGCATGACATTCTTCCAATGGCGCTTTTTTCCATTGTAACTAACAATACAGAATAGCCTAATCTTGCCGCGGCTAAAGAGGCCTCTATACCTGCATGCCCGCCGCCTCCAATAATGATATCATATTTTGTTCTTTGAGCCATTACATAGTTTCACGTGAAACATATTATTTACCAATACAGAATTTTGAAAATATTTCATTTAATATGTCTTCTGTTGTTACTAATCCAACTATCTCCCCAATTGAATCAATAGCCCCGCGAAGATCTAACGCAATAAATTCTTCACTCTTCTTTTGCTTAATTGATGTTAACGCAGATTCTAGTTGTTCCTTCGTTCTTTCAAGTGCCTGAAAATGCCTCTGGTTTGTTATTATCGTTGTTTCGCCTATTTCTATTTTATCGGTCTTAAATATAGATCTTGAAATTTCTTGAACAAGGTTTTCTACGCCCTCTAAGGTTTTCGCTGATGTAAATACTTCGATATTACTCAAGTTTTCATGTTCCACATTGGTTACATTTTTTAAAAGGTCGATTTTATTATTTGCAATTATAATTGATTTTTTTTCAGCACTCGCGGTTTTTATTTTTTCTAGAAACGAATTTTCTTCTGGTAACATTTCTGTAGTTGCATCATGGATAAAAATTACAACATCAGCTTTTTCAATAATATTCCAAGTTCTTTTAATTCCCTCGATTTCTACTAAATCTTTCGTATTTCTTAAACCAGCAGTATCAATTAACCTATATAATATTCCATCGTGTGTGTATCTTTCCTCTATAAAATCCCTTGTGGTCCCTGGTATTTCTGTTACAATGGCTCTTTCTTCTTTCAATATCGCATTCATTAAACTTGATTTTCCAGAGTTTGGGATTCCTACTAAAGCTACACTAACGCCCTCTTTCGCAATCCGCCCAATAAAGAACGATTTCATAAGCAATTTGACTTCCGCTAAGCAATTAGTGATTATCTCTTCTACTGTTTCCGCATTAATTAATTCAATGTTTTCTTCAACAAAGTCCAATTCTAATTCTAAAAGTGACGTAGCTTTTACGAGCTTATCTCTTAGCTCAAATATTTTTTTTGAAAGTTCACCTTCCAACTGATGTAAAGATATTTTATGCCCTTTTTCCGATTGGCTGTGTATAATATCAGCAACTGCTTCAGCTTGCGAAAGATCCATTTTACCATTTAAAAATGCCCTAAATGTGAATTCTCCGGGTTTTGCCGGTCTAACATTTTCTTCTAAAATACAATTGAGTACTTTTTTTGTATTTTGTATTCCACCGTGACATGAAATTTCTACTGTATCTTCACCTGTGTATGAATTTGGCATTTTATACACAACACAAATTACTTCATCAATAATATCGCCCATTTGGTTTATTATTTTGCCAAAATGAGCTGTATGACTTTTTACATTATTTAGATTCGTTTTACTTAGAAATTTTCTTGATACAGTTTTTATTGCTTCTTGTCCGCTTACACGAATTACAGAAATAGCCCCCTCGCCAATCGGCGTTGCTATCGCAGCAATTGTATCATCTGTTGAGTGTATCATGTTTATCGTGGCAATGAATGTACTAAAAGCGTTTTGCTTTCTCAATTAATAAAAAATAAAAACGCCTTGCGCAATACAAGGCGTTATATAAAAATTCTCGAAAATATTCTTTTATTTCTTAAATCTTGGCATATCCTTAGCTAATTTAAAAATTCCCCCTTTTGCTTTTTTCTTCGGCTCAACTTTTCTAAGCGGTTCGTCGTCATGTTTTTTATTGACAAAATATTGTTGACCAATTGCAAGTATATTAAACACTGCATAATATAAATTCAAACCCGATGGAAAACCATTAAACAGCAATGTCATCATAATCGGCATTATATATATCAAGGCCTTTTGTCTCGGGTCGGTTGTTGTCATCTTCGTTTGGAAAAACATTGTAATACCCATCAATAATGCGATACCGCTTATTTCTTGTATCCCTATTAATGGTAAAGCAAATGGCAGTTTAAACATAACATCTGGCGCGGAAAGATCTGTAATCCACCAAATAAAATTTGCTTGTCTCAATTCAATAGCACCGCGCAATACGTTGTATAACGCAAACATTATTGGAAGCTGTAATAATAAAGGGAGACAACTTCCCGCCGGATTTACTCCATACTCTTTATACAAGTTCATTATTGATTTATTCATCTTTTGCGGATCGTTTTTATATTTTTCTCGGATTTCGTTCATCATCGGCTGAAGTTTTTGCATCTTTTTCATAGATTTCATTTGGCTTTTACTTAGCGGATGAAGAGAGATTTTAATTAAAATCGAAAATATTATTATTACTAATCCCCAGTTAGGAACAACATAATGGATAGCGGTGAATAATGGAAGCAAGATATACTCAGATATCGGTCTAATAATCCATGCCCATCCCAAACTCATTATTTTTTCAAGTCCAACGTTGTATGATTCAAGAACTTCCATCTGCATTGGACCAAGAAAAACTTTGAACTCGCTTTTTTCATTATACTCCCCTTTATAAGGAATGGTCAATGCAATACTATATGTTTCCATCATTCCATGATCTTTTAATGCTTTATTAAATCCAGCTATGTGCGCTCCTTCGCTATTTCTATTTATTGGAATTAACGCAACCGCAAAATATTTATTACATGTTGCCACCCAATCAATAACTCCTGTCAATTCTTTTTTTACTTTTTCATCAACTGATGCCGCGTTAATTTCGGCAAGTTCGTTCCCCGCAAAAGCGTATCCAGCGGCAAAGCTCGCCTCATCAACGCTGTTATATTCTGCAAAACGTACACCATGCTCCCATGCTAATTCGTACTGGTAATTTGCTATTACAGATTGAAGGTTGACAAATTGTATTTCAGCATCAAACCCGTAAGTATTATTAGCAAACTTCATTTTCTTTAGAAGCTGTCCGCCGTTTGAAGATGGTAGAATAAATATTATTTCAAATTCAAAATTATTTTCTAACTTTATATAATTAATTGGCGTTTGCACATCGAAGAAAAGCTCCTTCGTGTTAATTACTTTTCCGTCGGTTGTCGTTAGCAAAATTGAAAGGTCGCCCTTATTGTCATAATCCACTAATTGCACAGGAAAACCGTTCCAAGTTTTATATTTTTTTAGCTCCCAAGTCTTGATTACAGCCCCTTTAGTTGACAACTCTGCTTTAAAGTAGTCGGTCTCTACCGTAATTATTCTTTCTTTGCCCATTGCTCTATCGGAAAAGAATTTTCCATAGGGGCTTTTTTCTTGTTTTTCTACAAGTTCTTTTTTCTCTGCCTTTTGTTGCTTTATTTTACTTGTGTCTGTCGTTTGAGTTTTTTGTGCTGTTTTTGAAGGAACGTTTTGTTCTTCCTGAGGCGCATTTATCATCATCCACGTTACAAGCAGCAGAAATATTAAAATAAAACCAAGTGTTGATTGTCTATCCATAAAATTTATATCCTTTGTACTTTTTAGATAACCGTCTCTTATGGCACCGGATCATAACCGCCTTTTGAAGAATATGGATTACAGCTTAATATTCGTTTTATAGAAAGCCATAATCCTTTTATTATCCCCCTTTTATCTATTGCTTCAATGGCGTATTGTGAACAAGACGGGTAAAACCTGCAATGATTAAACGGGAGAAATGCAGATATAAAAACTTGATAAACTTTGATAATTAATATAAATATTTTTTTCATGCTATAATTTCAATTTATATCACATCAAAACACATATCTCTTTTATAGAAAGATTAATCGATGAAACCATTTTTTTTCTTGCGGCTTGCATCTCTTTATCTGTATACATAAAAACTATTTCTATGTTTTTATCTGTAAATTTTGGTTTCAAGAAAACATTTTTATTGGCTCTAAATGCTTCTTTCATACATCTTTTTATACAATTTCTTTGTGTCGCTTTTCTTATTGATTTCGTAGCTGTAAAACCAACACTTATGCTGGGTTTATCTGAGGCGGTAAAATAAACAAATGCTTTTATTGGACTTTTTTCTATCTGCTTGCCAGATGCAATTACTTTTGTAAATTTCCCATATCCTTTCAGCGTTTTATAAAAGGACTGCTTTTTAGGCATAACTGCCCATTTAGTTTTATTGCTTTATTATTTTTCATCGCTAACAGACAACTTTTTTCTTCCTGCTGCTCTACGTCGACTCAAAACCTTGCGTCCGTTTTTAGTTGCCATTCTTTCTCTAAATCCATGTGTATTTTTTCTTTTTCTTCTATGAGGTTGATATGTCCTTTTCATATTTTTGTTTCCTTACTTTCCTTTTTTTTTAAATTACAACTGTAAATTAATAAAATTATGACGTACAAACAAGAAAAGATATTTTATTAATGTATGTTTAGTATAATTTAAAATTTTTTTCTTTTGTAAAAATTCCACTTGCATACTTAAAACAATGATGTTATAATGAAACCCGTATATTTTTTGCTTTTTGATTGTTGGCAACTTGTTAATAAGTTGTCGTCGGCGGGCTTTTTTCAAATATATTTAACGTGTTTTGCGTTTTTTCGGCTTTTTTATTTGTTCACAACAATGTTAATAATTTGTTAATTTTGTTAATAAGTAATCTGGGGAATTCTATGGCTTTTCCTGCGCAACCTATAGATGATAATGATAAAATAAACTTAGCTAATATTATATGGGAACAGTGTCTTGGTGTTATAAAAGGACAAATATCTACATTAAGTTATAAAACATGGTTCCAACCGATCGTTCCTGTTCGCTTTGATAATAATGAGTTAACTATAAGAGTGCCTAGCCAATTTTTCTATGATTGGTTAGAAGAACATTATAACACAATAATCCAAAAAACAATTACTTCTGTTTTAGGCGAAGAATGCAAATTATATTACATTATAAATTCAGAAGATTTATCGGTTTTGCCTTCACCAACAATTAACTTGTCTGGTTCTAATGCGGTTGTTGAAAATTTTGATCATTCACATTTTGCTCCACATGTATCATACAGATCAGAGAATTTGAATTCAATTAAAAATAATTTAAATCCTCGTTATACTTTTGATAATTTTATAAAAGGTGATTGTAATCAGCTTGCTAGAGCCGCCGCATTAGCAGTTGCAAACAACCCCGGCGGCACATCGTTTAATCCATTGGTAATTTATGGGGGTACTGGTCTTGGTAAAACACATCTAATACACGCTCTTGGAAATCATGCTTCCTTGAATGGTAAAGCAAAAAGGATAACATATATCTCAAGTGAAAAGTTTACTGTTGATTTTGTTGAAGCGATACAAGCCGATAAGGCGGCCGATTTTTCTGCTTTATATAGAAGTATGGACATTTTAATAATTGACGATATCCAATTTTTTGCGGGTAAAGAAAAAACACAAGATAACTTTTTCCATACGTTTAATACATTATATCAACTTGGGAAACAAATTGTATTAACCTCTGATTTACCGCCAAAAGAGCTTAAAGGTCTTGATGATCGACTAATATCTCGTTTCCAATGCGGCTTAACAGCAGATATTCAACCACCAGACATAGAAACACGAATAGCAATTTTGCAAAAGAAAAGTCAAGAAAACTCATTCGATTTACCTATGGACGTTCTTGAGTTTTTAGCGACAAATATTACCAAAAACATACGTGAGTTAGAGGGTTGTTTAATAAGTATGTTGGCAAGAGCATCTCTTGAAAACAAAGAGGTATCAATTATCCTTGCAAAAGACGTTCTTAGATCTATTGTAAACAATGTAAAAACACCAATTAGTATCGAATTAATACAAAAAGTTGTTTCAGAATATTTTGAAATTCCTGTAGATATATTGCGTGGTAAAACTAGAAGGCAAGAAATTGTAACTGCGCGGCAGATAGCTATGTTTATTACTAAAGAACTTACAAATTCATCTCTAAAAACGATTGGTCTACATTTTGGTGGAAGAGACCACAGCACAGTAATACATGCTTGTCAAGTAGTAGAAGAATACATTAAATCAGATAGTAATTATAAAAACGATATAGAACAGATTAAAAAAAGAGTTGAATTAAAAACGTAAAATTTTCAGATAATTAAAAAATATTTTTTTTTAATTATAAGGGTTAAATAAATACCTATTAATTACAATTAACCGTATTAAAACTATTTCAAAAAATAAATGTTGATATTTTGTTGGTTTTTGTTATTAACTTGTTAAATATAAATCTATAAAATTAATTTTCTTTCAACTTTTACCAAAATGTTTATTTTTAATATATTATTAACATATAATAAACATATAAAAATTAATTTAACCTCTTTTTTTTAAAATATATTTAACTTATCCACAATATCAACGCTTATATAATAATTATTATATTTATTTAAACTAATTGTATTAAGTATTTACCATTGTGTATAGTATAAAAAAAGTGTAACTTTTTATAAAATTATTACTTAAAACGTGTATAAGGAGTCAAATAATGAAATTTACAGTTGAAAGTATAGAACTCCAAAAATCATTAATGAAAATTAGCGGGGCAGTTCCGTCAAAATCTACGCTACCAATTTTAGAAAATATATTATTTATTTTAAACGGCAACAATCTAAAAATAGTAGCTACTGACTTAGAAATATCTATGTCGTCGGTAATTGAAGTTAAAGGTAGTGTTGATGGATCAATTGCAGTACCGGCAAAAAGGGTAATGGATACATTAAGAGCATTACCTGAAACACAATTAGTATTTAATGCTGATATAGAATCAAACAAAATTAAAATGATTACAGATAATGGTGAATATAATCTTATAGGCGAATCAAGTAATGAATATCCAGCTATTCCAGAGTTTGTAGGTGAAAATGAGTTTGTATTTGATAGTTCGTTAATTAGTTCAATGATTGCAAAAACAATTTTTTCAGTGAGCACAGATGAATTAAGAGCCGCTATGACAGGTTTGTTGTTACAATTTGAGAACGAGAAGGTTTGTGCTGTAGCAACAGATGGACATAGATTAGTACGTTTTATTTATACTGGTGTAAAACAGGTCAAAGAGCATAAAGAAATTATTATACCATCAAAGGCATTAAATTTAATATCTAAAACAATAGAAAGTAGCACAACAACCATTTCTGTTGATTCAACACATATAAAATTTTCTTTTAAAAATTTCAACTTAATTTCTAGGTTGATAAATGAAAATTATCCAAACTATGAAAGCGTTATACCAATAGAAAATGATAAAAAACTAACAATAGACAAAAACAGTTTATTAGCGGCGGTAAAAAGGGTATCTTTATATTCAAACAACTCTACTCACCAAGTAAGATTTACAATTAAGAAAAACGAGCTTAAACTATCAGCAGAAGATATAGATTTTGGCGGAGAAGCAAAAGAAAAAATATCATGTAGTTACAATTCAGGAGACTTAGAGATAGGTTTTAATGCTACATATTTAATTGATATTCTATCTCATATGGATTCAAACGAAGTCGTATTTAGTTTTAGTAGTGCAATTAAAGCTGCAATCATTACACCTTCAATATTGAAAGAAAACGAAGACATATTAATGTTGGTTATGCCAATGCGGCTAAATGTTTGATCGAAAAAGACAACTTAAATAATTTAATATAGCCCCATTCTGAAAAAGACTTGGGGCTATCTTGTGTTTATAAGGTTAATAAAATTTGTATCTAAAGAGTATTCAATTAGAAAACTATAGAAATCACAGTTCAACGATAGTAGAATGTTCAAGAGGAATAAATTTTTTACTCGGTAACAATGGAGAGGGTAAGACAAATATTATTGAAGCCATTTCTACGCTTTGTTTAACAAAAAGTTTTTTTGGCGTTAGCGATTCGATAGTTTTAAAGACTGGAGAAAAAAAATTTAGAATAGTCGGTAAAATAATTTCTGATTGTGGAATAGACTACATGATCAGTATAGACTTTGAACAGGAAACACGAAGAAAAAATGTTCTTGTAAACAAAACACTTGTCGAAAAAGCATCCTTATTAATAGGTCAATTTCCAGTTATTATATTAACACCCGAGCAAAACGCTATAACATTTGGCGCTCCAACAGATAGAAGGCGTTTTATAGATTTTGTTATTGCTCAATCAAGTAGAGCGTATTTAGAAAATTTGATAGACTATCGAAGAATCTTAAAGCAAAGAAATAAAATTTTAACAAATAAGTTGATAAGAAATATAGAAAATCTTGAAGAAATCGAAATATGGAATGAAAGTCTTATAAATATTGGCGCATCAATTATTAAAAAACGGATAGAGTTTATCAAAGAATTTCAAGATATTATAGTATGTATGCACAAAATGCTTTCAGGATCGGATGAAATTATCGAGGTTTTGTACGAGCCTTCTTGTAAAATTTACGCGGAAAGCGAAGATGAAATAAAAAGAATTTTTAGAGAAGAAATAGTTAACAACAAAAAAATCGAATATAAAATTGGGCACACAATTGTTGGACCTCATAGAGATGAGATAATTTTTAAGATTAACGGACTACAAGCAAAAAATTACGCATCACAAGGACAACACAAAACATTATTAGTATCATTGAAGTTAGCAGAGTTTTATTACATAAAGGAAAAATGCAAAGAAACACCAATTCTTTTATTAGATGATGTTTTAAGTGAATTGGATTTGAAAAGAGGTCAGCGTTTATTAGAAGCGACTTCGGAATTAGGACAGATATTTATTACTACAACAGACGAAAGAGCAATAGACAGGATTCCTGTTACATCAGCAACACCTAAAAAGTTTTATGTAAAAAAAGGAAGCATAGATCGAATTGAAAACGCAATTTGCTCAAATTAAAGATTTAAAAACGGCTTTAGAAGAATTAACAAACAACTTAGGAATAAAAAATAAGCTTAAGGAATATGACGCAGTAGTGCATTGGGAAAAGATAGTAGGCGCACATATAGCAAAAGTAACAAAAGCAACTAGAATTGTAAAAGGCGTTTTATATGTTCAAGTGAAAGCAAGTGTTTGGAGGAACGAACTAGTATTAAAGAAAAAGGAAATAATGAATAGAATAAATTCTGAGATTGGCATAGACTTAGTAAAAGATATTAAGTTTAGATAGAAATAAAAAAGACTGGAAATAAAGTGAAAGAGGAAAAGAAAAGACAAGCAAATCAAAAAAATGGCAACGAATATACAGCCGACGATATTACGGTATTAAAAGGGCTTGAAGCAGTAAGGAGGCGGCCTGCAATGTATATCGGCGATGTAAGCGCGCGAGGACTTCATCATTTAGTATACGAGGTGATTGATAATTCAATAGACGAAGCATTAGCGGGGTATTGTAAAAATATAGAGGTTACAATTAATTCAGATGGAACCGCGACAGTTGAGGATGACGGCAGGGGTATTCCAACAGATATACATCCGGAAGAGAAGCGTTCTGCGTTAGAAGTTGTAATGACGGTTTTGCATGCCGGGGGAAAATTTGATAAGAATACGTACAAAGTTTCAGGAGGTTTGCACGGAGTAGGCGTATCGGTTGTTAATGCATTAAGTGAATGGTTGGAAGTTGAAGTATGTAGGGATGAAAAAAAATATTTCCAGAAATATAAAAAAGGAGATCCTGTTGCGCAAGTTAAAGTTATAGGCAAAGCTGAAAAAGGAAAAACGGGGACAAAAATTACTTTCTTGCCGGATGGATCAATATTTAAGAATAGGGTATTTAAATTTGAAACATTAGCCGAGAGATTAAGAGAATTAGCGTTTCTAAACCCCGAAGCGACTTTACAAATAAAAGACGACAGGACAAAATCTGGGCAAGAGGAAACATTTCATTTTAAGGGTGGAATTTCTGAATTCGTTAAGTATATCGATTCTACGCGGCCATCGATTATGAAGAAAGTAATGTATACATCAGGTTCTGCAAAGGATGAAAGCAATCGTACGGTTGAAGTAGAAATAGCGTTTCAATATAACGATCAATACAACGAAAACGTATTCACGTACGTTAATAATATCAACACACATGAAGGGGGAACGCACCTTGTAGGTTTTCGGTCGGCGCTTACGCGCACGTTAAATAATTACGCATCGAAGAATGGACTTGTAAAAGAGGGTGGCGTGCAATTAACGGGAGATGACTTTAAAGAAGGGTTAACTGCCGTTGTAAGCGTGAAAGTTCCAGAGCCCCAGTTCGAAGGTCAAACGAAAACAAAATTAGGCAACAGCGAGGTGAAAAGTATTGTAGAATCGATATTCGGTCCTTCGCTATCGGATTGGTTAGATCAAAATTCCCCCGACGCAAAAAGAATAATAGAAAAAAGTTTAAGAGCGGCTGAAGCAAGAGAAGCCGCAAGAAAAGCACGTGATTTAACGCGCAGAAAGAACGCTTTTGATTCGAGTGGGCTGCCCGGAAAGCTCGCGGATTGTTCCATCAACGACCCTGAACACTGTGAACTATATATAGTTGAAGGAGATTCAGCAGGTGGAAGCGCAAAGCAAGGTAGAGACCGTCGTTTTCAAGCTATACTGCCTTTAAAAGGAAAAATTCTGAACGTAGAAAAAGCGCGATTACATAAAATTTTGGAGAATGAAGAAATACGCGCAATCTTTACAGCGATTGGAGGCGGAATGGGAGATGCTTTTGAACAGGAAAAAGTGCGCTATGGAAAAATTATCATAATGTGCGATGCCGATGTGGATGGTTCACATATTCGCACGTTGCTACTTACGTTGTTTTTCCGATATATGAAGGAGATTATTGAACTTAGTCATTTATACATCGCACAACCGCCTTTGTATAAAATTAAGAGAGGAAAGACAGAGCTTTACGCTTATGATGATGATGAAAGAGATGAAATTATAAAACGTCTGAAGAGCGAAAAGAAAACAAAAACCAAAGAGGAGGACAGGGAAGAAGAAACTCTTTCTGTAACAGAAGAGGGCGCAATAATTAAAGAGGGAGGAATTGCTATATCAAGATTTAAAGGTCTTGGCGAAATGAACCCAGAGCAATTATGGTCAACAACTATGAACCCAGAGACAAGAACAATTCTTCAAGTAACAATTGAAAATGCCGCTGATGCAGATAGAACATTTTCTATTTTGATGGGAGACGAAGTGGAGCCAAGACGTGAATTTATTGAAAAGAATGCAAAGTACGTTAGAAATCTTGATGTTTAAATATTGATAATAGAAAGAAAATTGAATAAATGGCTACGGTGAACGAGAAGATTATTCCGGTAGATATTGAAGATGAAATGCGTGGGTCGTACATAGATTATTCTATGTCGGTAATAGTTGCGCGTGCTTTACCGGATGTGCGAGATGGTTTAAAACCAGTGCACAGAAGAGTGCTTTTTGGAATGCGTGAGTTAGGTTTAATGAGTAACCGTCCGTACAAAAAAAGTGCGCGTATTGTCGGAGAAGTGCTTGGTAAGTATCATCCTCATGGCGATATGGCGGTGTACGATACAATGGTGCGTATGGCGCAAGATTTTTCCATGCGCTACTTATTGGTAGATGGACAGGGAAATTTTGGTTCGGTTGACGGAGATTCGCCTGCGGCAATGCGATATACAGAGGCGCGCCTTACGCGCATTGCAGAAGAAATGTTAAAAGATTTGGAAAAGAATACTGTAGGCTTTGCGTCAAATTTTGATGATACATTACAAGAACCTACGGTAATGCCGGCTCTTATTCCAAACCTACTTTGTAATGGAGCAAGCGGAATAGCTGTTGGTATGGCGACAAATATACCGCCGCATAATTTAAAAGAGGTGATAGACGGCTGTTTAGCATACATAAAAGATTCAAACATCGGCAACGAAAAATTGATGAAACACATTATTGCGCCTGATTTTCCCACCGGCGGAATAATTTACGGTTACGATGGTGTAAAAGAGGCATACAATAAGGGAAGAGGAAAAATAGTTGTTCGTGCGCGCGCATCTATAGAAACCGCAAAAGGAGAGAGACAGCGAATTATTGTTACAGAGTTGCCGTATCAGGTCAACAAAGCCGCTTTGATAGAAAAAATTGCTGACTTGGTAGGGGAAAAGAAACTTGAGGATATTTCTGATGTTAGAGATGAGTCTGACCGCGATGGATTGAGAGTTGTTATAGAATTAAAGCGAGAAGCAACCGCCGAGGTAGTATTAAATAATTTGTATAAACATACACAAATGCAAATAACCTTTGGCGTTATAATGCTCGCACTGGTTGATGGGAGGCCCCAGATACTTCAACTTAGGGATTTTATTAAGAATTTTATAGAACATAGGAACGAAGTAATAGTACGAAGGACAAAGTTCGATTTAGATGAAGCGGAAAAACGAGCGCATATATTAGAAGGGTATATAATTGCGCTTGATAACATAGACGAAATAATTGCGCTAATCAAGAAATCAAAAGACGTTGAAACAGCAAAACTTGGATTGATGAAAAAATTCAAGCTTTCTGAAATCCAAGCAAAAGCAATTCTTGATATGAGACTACAAAGACTTACGGGCCTTGAGCGTAAGAAAGTGGAAGAAGAATATCGCGAAACAATAAAACTTATTGAAAAACTGAAAGCAATACTAAAAAACAAACAATTGCAATTAAAGATAATTGAAGAAGAACTAATTACGATAAAAGAAAAATACGGAGACGATAGAAGGACAGAAATAGTTTATAAGGCGGAAGAGTTCAATATAGAAGATATGATTGCGGAGGAAGATGTTGTTGTTACTATAAGCCATGGAGGTTTTATTAAGCGATTCCCAGTGTCTGGATACAGGCGGCAATCGCGCGGCGGTAAAGGTGTAACCGGGGCGGCAACACGAGAAGACGACTTTATTCAGCATATGTTTGTTGCAAGCACGCACGACTATATGTTGATTTTTACCGACAAGGGACGCGTGCACTGGTTAAAGGTTTTTGAAATTCCAGAGGCGGGGCGCACAGCAAAAGGAAAATCTGTTAATAACTTAATAGCCAAAGAACAAAACGAAAATGTAGCGGCGTTTATTGCTGTTAAAGAATTCGACGAAAAACATTTTGTATTTATGTTCACACAGCAAGGAATGGTCAAAAAAGTATTGCTATCGGAGTTCAGCAATCCGAGAAGAGGAGGAATTGTTGCGGCGGGATTGAAAAAGGGGGACCAATTAACAGATGTAAAACTAACAGATGGAACACAAGATATTGTTATTGGAACCCACAACGGATTAGCAATACGATTTCACGAAGAAGAAATTAGACCAATGGGTAGAACAGCAACGGGCGTACGAGGTATTAGACTTGGCAAAGGAGACAAAGTTATTGGCGCGGTTAATTTAAAGAGAAAAGGCACAACATTGCTCGTTGCCACAGAAAAAGGTTATGGAAAGCGAAGCGAAGAGGACGAATATCGAGTAAGCCATCGCGGCGGAAAAGGAATCTTTACAGTTAAAACTTCAGATAAGACAGGTAAAATGGTTGCTATAAAAGAGGTCATGGATACGGACGACATAGTAATCGTTACAACCGAAGGGATGGTAATTCGACAACATGCTTCAGATATACGTGTAGCTGGAAGGAATACGCAGGGCGTTAGATTAATTCGCTTAAACGAAGGCGATACGGTAGCAGATTTGGCTATTGTGATTGCGGAAGAGGAAGAAGATAAAAGAATAGCCGAGGAAGAAAACAATAGAAGCTCAAATAAACAACAGTTAAAGAAAATCGAAGAAGTTAAAGAGAATAAAGAAGAAAAACAGGTAAAACTTTTTGAATCTAAAAAATCAGAAAAGCAAAATAAGAAAAAAGCAAAAATAAATAAGATAAAAATTCCCAATAAAAAGAAGAAGAAAAAATAGGAGGTGGTTATGAGATCACATTGGATTACGCATAAAGGAAAGAAAATTTTCTATGCAGATTATTCTAATTTCAAACTTGAAGGGTTAAAAGAAGAAACGGCAGAAGTTGCGCCTGTGCTTTGTAAAGAGCCGTTAAATTCAGTTTTAGTTCTAACCGATGTTAGAGGAACCTATGGAACGCCAGATATTGTAGAGCATCTAAAAAAGCTGGCATCAAAAACACAACCGCATGTTCATAAACGCGCTGTAATAGGCGTAACCGGCGTGCAAACAATTCTATTAAAAGCGATAAATAAGTTCTCAGGAAAAGAAACAGTGCCGTTTGATACTGTTGAAGAAGGTCTTGATTGGTTAGT
>JBBIII010000034.1:0-25223 GCA_037446575.1 Ignavibacteriales bacterium | reverse complement strand
GAAAAACTTATAATTTCTTCACTTAACCTCTACAGACACAAAGTAACGTTTTATGAAATTGTATTTATAGGAACTAAATCTTTTTTGCAATTACTTCAGAATTAAATCCGACTGTTTTATGCGAACCATCGCAAAACGGTTTATCTTTGCTGTGTCCGCATCTGCAAAGAGAAATAGCAATGCGCCCGCTTAAATCAAATTTATTTCCATTATTATCATACAATTCAAAATCGCTCTCTACTTTTATACTGCCGTGATTTTTGATTGTAATTTTAGTTGCCACGGTTACCTCCTTAAATAATTTTAAAGGGAATTGATAGCTGAGTTTTTTCCCATTCAAGTTTCATTATGCCTGACCGTTCGGTTTTTTTTTCTAATTTTATCGTGAATTTTTCTACAGGGTCTTTGAGGATATTTTTTCTAAGTTGTATTCTTGCCAAATCAAGTTTTTCATTATAAATATTTCCCCATTGACCGGTTTGCTTATTTATTATCAGTTTCCATTGCTTAGATGTTGGCAGAGTATAAATAGAGTAAACGCCTTGCGGTATTTTAATTCCATTAATAGTTAAATCGCTTTGAGTTGATAAACGTGTTGCAGCATTTGCTCCTGTGCGCCAAATTTTTCCATAAGGCACAACACTTCCCATAATTTTTCTTCCTCTCATCGAAGGTCGCCCATAATCGATAACAATGCGTTTTCCATCTAAAATAATTTCCGATGAATCGCGCGGGCTTGGAACAAGCGGTTCTTTGCTAACATGGAATTGAACAGAAACAGATGTTTTTTCCCATTCAATTTTTAAAATGCCGTTTGTATTATCAATTTTTTCTAATTTGACCGATAATTCTTCTATTGGTTTTTTAAGTTTATTAACAGCCATATCGATTCTTGCTAAATCAAGCTGTGAGTTATAATCTGTTCCCCATTGTCCAGTTTGCTTATTGATGATCAATTTCCACCTTTCCTCAGTAGGTAATGTAAATATAGAATAGGTGCCTCGAGGAACAATAGCTCCATCAATTTCCATATCAACTTCTGTGTTTAACACTGTTGCAGCCCCTGCTCCTGTGCGCCATATTTTGTAGTAAGGAACAAAACCGCCAAAAATTTTTCTGCCAAGCATTGATGGTTTGCCGTAATTTATACTAATTTTACTCCCAGTAAACTCAACAGTTACAGAATCTCGCGGACTAACTATTGGTTTTTGAGCAGATAAGTTGCACGTAATAAAAATTGTTAGAAGAAATGAATATTTTAATTTCTCTGTGTTCATTGTTTTCATTTTTATTTATTAAAATTCCTTTAGCGCGTTTAAATAATTTTCGTATGTGTTATTGTCAAAGCATACTATTATAACGCGATCCAGCTCTGAATTGGTTTCAAGCTCTTGTAAAATTT
Source organism: Ignavibacteriales bacterium (assembly GCA_037446575.1). Classification (GTDB taxonomy): domain Bacteria; phylum Bacteroidota; class Ignavibacteria; order UBA10030; family UBA10030; genus JBBIII01. The sequence goes on along the minus strand of JBBIII010000034.1, from coordinate 23,821 downwards.
CTTTTATCGCTATTCGGGAAGCGCGCTCTATTGGAAATCTATACACGCCTGTGCTTATGGAAGGAAATGCAATTGTCTTTACTTTATATTTTCTTGCAATCGTAAATGAGTTGCGATAGCATTCTGCAAGTTTCTTATCTTCGTTTTGATTGCCGTCTTGCCACATTGGACCAACAGTATGTATTACGTATTTAGCTGGAAGATTATATCCTTTTGTAATTTTTGCGTGTCCGGTTTCGCATCCGCCAAGCGTTCTACATTCATTTAATAATTCTTTACCTGCGGCTCGATGAATTGCGCCGTCCACACCGCCGCCGCCGAGCAGAGAGTTATTTGCGGCATTTACTATTGCATCCACAACTTGTAATGTAATATCACCTTGCACTATAGAAAGTCGTGATATCGGCTTATCTTTTTCTCTTTTCATCCTATGGTTCTAATGGTCTTGTTACAATGATTCCAATAGATTTTTTATTTTTTTTCAAATAATCGGAAAGAGGAAGTTTAGTAATTTCTACTTTTTTACCCGGTGCGGGAGCGTGCGCCATATGCAATTTTTTCCCCACCCAAACTGCAATACCTGTATGTGAACAATCGATTCCTTCGATGGATGTCGTAATTCCAAAGATATCTCCATCTTTAATTTTTGACGATAATTTCTGTATTTGATTTTTTGGAATGTGATATATCTGCCGTGAATTTATATCTTCTTCTATCAGTTTTATTTTCGTTAAAAAATCTTCCTTCTCTTTAAGATGCGGGTAAGATTCTAAATGTGTTGACATATAATTAATTATTTTATTGTAAGGCACGCCCCCAATTTCTTTAGTGATATCTTTAAGGACGCCTTTTTTTTCATTATCGAAAAAATAATCAGTTGTATAATGCAAACGGCTCGGATATTCGTTGATAATTCCATTGCGATAACGAATAAACTGAAGTTCCTTTTTAAAATCATCAAATGACATCTTATTTTTCTTGATGCAACGGGCTAACGCAAGCGCATTTTCATATAATGTAACGCAATCAAATACATGAAGATTGATAATTAATTCTTCACTGCCTGATGTTTCTAAAGTGTTTGCCGAGTAATTAGCTCCAATAAATGATTTTGACATCTTAACTATTACGCTTCCGATAGGCGCGTTTTGCAGGTTGAGTGAGCCGGCGTAATCAAATATTTTCAAACAAATTTTTTCATCAGAATCTTCTAGTGAAGTAAATGTAGTCTGACTTTGCTGTGCAAAAAGCATTGGCAGGTAGGATAAAATAAATAGTGAAATTAAACGCCTGCGGTGATGGATCATAATTATCTCTTAATGCAATTTTTAAATCTTGCTCTGCAAAAACACATTTTTAACTCAAACGCAACAATACTCAAAACACGACAATCAAACATAATCATTATTAAAAAGGGGTTTCTTCCGCTGGTTCAGCCGGTAATAATGCTTCTGTTCGATAAGCCGCACGGTTTTCGAATCGGGCGTATTCTTTTATAAATTGTAATTCAACTGTTTTTGTCGGTCCGTTACGTTGCTTGCCAATAATAATTTCTGCAAGTCCTTCAGTTGGTTGATTATCTTGTTCTGTAATACCGTACATCTCTGGTCTGTGTACAAATATTACAACGTCGGCATCTTGTTCAATTGCGCCGGATTCGCGCAGATCTGATAATGCAGGACGTTTGTCGCCGCGTGATTCGACAGCTCGATTTAACTGCGATAGAGCTATAACAGGTAAATTTAATTCTTTAGCAAGCGCTTTAAGCGAACGGGAAATTGCAGAAATTTCCTGCTCGCGGCTTTGAGCATTTTTAGGTCCTTGCATCAATTGCAAATAATCGACTATTACAAGCCCGATGTTGTGTTCGACTTTCAGTCTTCGGGCTTTTGCTCGCATCTCCAATATAGCTAAACCCGGAGTGTCGTCTATATATATCTTTGCATCGTAAAGGCGACCTACACTTGTGCTAAGTTTATTCCATTCATTTTCAGGCAAACGTCCAGTCCGAACTTTATGCGCATCTACACGCGCTTCTGCACACATTAATCTCATCACTAATTGTTGTGTGGACATTTCAAGACTAAACATGCCAATCGGCACATTGTGCATGACTGCAGAGTTACGAGCAACCGAAAGCGCAAAAGCTGTTTTACCTTGCGAAGGCCTGCCGGCTATTATTATCAAATCAGATTGTTGAAATCCGCCGGTTAAGCTATCTAACTCAAAAAATCCTGAAGGCACCCCTGTAACTCCGCTATGCTTTCCGTGAATACTTTGGAGCAATTCCATAGTTTTATGGACAGCGGTGTTCATTGTTACAAAGCTTTTCTTCATCCTCTTTTCTGAGATGTCGAAAATTTTCTGTTCTGCTTCGTCCAACAAACCTAATGCGTCTTCTGTTTCACTGTAAGCTCTGTTAATAACTTCTGATGAAGAGTGAATAAGTTGGCGCATTAGTGCTCGTTCTAACACTATATGAGCGTGATATTCAACATTAGCAGAACTTGATATTTTAGTCGTCAATTCACTTAAATAATACTCGCCTCCAATTTTTTCCAAATCGCCTCGTCGTCTAAGCTCATCGGTTAATGTTATTAAATCTACCGGTTCGCTCTTTTCAAAAAGAGCCATTATTGCCTTAAATATACTTTGATGAGCTGGCTTATAAAATGCGGTATCGTCTAAAATTTCAATTGCTTTTGCAATAGCATCTTTTTCGAGCAACATTGCTCCTATAACCGCTGTTTCAACATCAACCGCTTGAGGTGGAACGCGCCCCTCTGTAGAAATCGGAACAGTCGAGTTGAAATCTAATATCTTCCGTGGGTCTGGCATTTTTTTAACTCCTAAATACTTGTTGACTCCAAAAAATCAAAACTCAAAATAATTACATAATTATCCAATAACCGGGGCTATCAGCATTCCAATTAAATATGTTGCGCTCGCTGTTATTAATCCTACAAACGTCATTTCCAAGCCGCTTTTTACCCAAGAACGCCCTGTAATTAGCGTTTTTATTGCGCCAATAAAAAAATGCGCCGCCGTGCTTACTATAAACGAAATTATTAATCCATTAAGACCGGAAAAAAAGAAAAACGGAAGCACGGGAATAATCGCTCCTATGAAAGTGCTAATCATTGCGCTGAATGCAGAAACCCACTGATCAGGAAAAGATTTTTCTGATAAACCAAGTTCTTCATGTGCGATAGTTTTTAAAAATTGCTCCGGTTGTTCGGCAAGTTTTGTCGCCATCTTCTTTGAGTCTTCCGGCGTGAAACCTTTTAGCTGATAAAATAATTCTATCTCTTCTTTTTCTTCTTCTGGATTTTCATCTATTTCGCGTTTCTCGCGCTCGATTTCTGCTTCGTATATTTCTCGCTCCGATTTAGATGAAAGATAAGCTCCGCCGCCCATCGACATTGCAGACGCAATCGCCGTTGCAAGTCCGCTTAATAAAATAATATCACTATTTACAGATGTAGCGCCGGCTATTCCGCTAACAACGCCAAATGCCGCACCGAGTCCATCGTTTATGCCGTAAATAGCTTGTCCTATCCATCCGCCAGCTGTTATATGCCAGCGTTCTCTTCCTAATAGTGTGTCTAACCGAGTTTGAGGATGCTGTGTAAATAAAGGTTTATTTATATCTATCAGCATCTTACTGTGGGTATTTTCTTCGCGTTGTACGTCGGTAAATATTTTTTTATCGCTTTCTAATTCCGAGTTTTTAATTAATCGTTCATATAATAAATCTGCGTTTCCTTCGCCGGTTTCGAGCAGTCTTGCGGCGTCTGCATTTGAGCTTTTGAGAATAATTTTACGTTTGATTTTTTCAACTATAGAGTCTTTATTTTTTTTTAACGCAACTCCCATTTCTTGCAACCGGTTTCGCCATCGTTCCGCATGTTTTTCCTCTGCTTCAGCCATTCTGAGTAGAATAGCTCTTTTTTCTGGATGTTTCTCGCGCTCAGCTAATGCGCGATAATTTCCGGCGCTAAACATTTCACTGTGCCATGCTTTTTTTAAATCTTTTATAAATTTCTTTTTTTTAATCATTAACTAATATTTCTACTAAACAATGTCCTTATTCCGAATACATATTAAACGCAAAAATTTTGCTTTGCGCATAATAGATATTTGCGACCTCATATCATATCTGATTTGTGTTTATGATTTATTATTGCCTCTCCTTTATATCATCGAATAATTTTCTAAATTTTTGCACATCTTCCCAGCAAGGTCTTTTCCAGTTAGGATTTCTTAAAAGCGCCGCTGGATGATATGTAACCATAAGTGGAATATCGCGATAATCATGAATTTTTTCTCTTAATACTGATAAAGAAGCGCTCGTTTTAAGCAAAGCTTGGCCCGCTATGCGACCAACGCATAAAATCATTTTTGGTTTAATTAATTCTAATTGTTTCCATAAATATGGTTCGCAGCAATTTATCTCATCGCTTTGAGGATCTCGGTTGTTAGGCGGTCTGCATTTTAGAATATTGCATATATATACTTCTTCCCTTTTAAATCTGATTGCTTCTAAGATTTTAGTCAATAATTGACCTCCGCGCCCAACGAATGGTTCGCCTTGCTCATCTTCATCTGCTCCGGGCGCCTCGCCTACAACTACAACTTCAGCTTTCGGATTTCCAACGCCAAACACAAATTTATTGCGAGTTGTGCTTAAGGCGCACTTTTTACAAGTATTTATTAAACTATTAAGTTCTTCAATACTCTGTGCGTTCACCCAAGGTTCAGTCGGATATACAGACGATTTTACTGCGTCTGTATTATCTATATTTTCTGTAGGCGGATCAAAATTGCCAAAAAGATCAATTCCTTTTGTTTGCCCTGATTTTGTCATTAAAGGATTCGTTAAATTAGTGTTTTCTTTTTGAACACTTTCGTTTAAAGGTAAATAATCGCCGAAAATTTCTTTTTGCTGTCTTAACAACTTTTCTGCATTACTGAACAATGTTCGAAATTCTTCTTCGAGAGACATGAAATTCTAAAAATAATTTAAATTATAAAAGGCTTTTTAGTTTATCAAGAATTTTACTTGCTGCGTTAAATTTTTGAATTGATTTAAAAACCTCACTTCTTCCTAAACGATCAATTATTGTAATTGAATTATAATCTGAACCAAAAACACGATTTCGCTTATCGTATGTATTGAGCACAATCAAATCTAAGTTTTTCTGCTTCAACTTTATTTTAGCATTTTCGATGCCATCTATTGTTTCAAGCGCAAATCCAACTAATATCTGTTTCCCTTTTTTACTGCCTATTTTAGCAAGTATGTCTTCTGTAGCTTTGAGTTTTATCTCGAACGCTTCGTCTTTTATTTTCTTTTTTATTTTTTGTTTATGCTGATTAATTGGTGTGTAATCTGCAACTGCCGCCGCCATAATTATTGCATCCTTTTTGGCAGAATGTTTAAGCACAGCATTGAACATTTCTTGAGCAGATTCGACATTTATTCGTTTAACATTACGAGGTGTTTCTAAATGCGTTGGTCCAGAAATTAAAGTAACATCTGCGCCGCGCAATGCCGATGAATTAGCAATAGCAAATCCCATTTTACCCGATGAACGATTGCTAATAAATCTCACCGGATCAATTGATTCGTATGTAGGACCTGCTGTTACCAATATTTTTTTATTCTTTAAATCGAGATTTGTTTGCTTAAGAATATTTTGAATTACATCTATGATTAATCTAATTTCAGGGAGACGCCCGGTTCCGCTAAGTCCGCTGGCTAGTTCGCCTTCTTCAGGTTCAATAATTATGCACCCGCGTTCTTTTAGAAGCTTTAAGTTTTTCTGAGTAATCTCATTCAAATACATTTCAGCGTCCATTGTAGGAGCCAAGATAATTGGTCTTGTTGTTGCAAGCGCAACCACAGTAAGTAAATTATCTGAAATTCCGCACGTTAATTTAGCGATTGTATTTGCAGATGCTGGAGCTATTAAAAGCGCATCCGCCCAATTTGCTAAATCAATATGCTGTGTGCTGATATTAGAATCAGAAAACTGATTTACGTTCCATAAATCTGTGTACACAGGATTTTTTGATAATGCGGAAAAAGTCATAGGCGAAACGAAACGCGTTCCCGCTTCAGTCATCATAACTTTAACTTCTGCGCCAAGCTTTATAAGTTCGCGGACAAGATAAGCCGCTTTATATGCCGCAATTCCTCCTGTTACACCAATCAGAATATGCTTGCCTTGCATTGTAAGTTCCTTTATTCTTCGGCTTCATCTTCTTTAGATGAACTCTTAGCAAAGAAATCGACTTCTTCTTTATAACGATAGGGCACTTTTTTTTCTATTACTTCTGTAAGCGCGGTTTCTGTCGGTTTCGGCTTTCTTTCGAACTCGATGCTTATTCTAAGCTGATCCGGATTTGCTACTGCCACTTCACTATCATCTTCTGGTTCAGGCGTGGCGTTTAACGCTTTTAGCGTTTCCAATTGATCGCTTAATTGAATTTTCATATCGTCATGAATTTGACGCGCTCTTTTTGATGAAACAATTATTGCTTCATAAATATTGCCCGCCTTTATTAAAAATTCATGCATTGCTATTGGTTTTACAGACACGTTTATTCCTCCAAAATATTAATTAATTATTTGTTTCATTTATTATCGTTTGAACAATCTCATTTACATCTCCAATGGCTTTATTTAGAACGTCGTTTATAACTTGAAAATCGAATTGACCGCCTTGTTCCAACTCCATTGGAACACGCTCTAATCTTTTTCTCAAAGTGTCTTCGCTTTCAGTTTTTCTATTTTTTAGCCGGCTTTCAAGAACCTTATAACTTGGCGGCTTGATGAAAATTAAAACAGACTCTTCCGGAAAATGCTTTCGTATCGATAAGGCGCCCTTTACATCAACATCAAACAGCATTATTAAACCCTTAGCAAGCGCGCGTTCTATCTCGCTTTTTAAAGTGCCGTAGTAATTTCCGTAAATTTCTTCCCATTCCACAAGGTCATTAGCTTCGATGCGTCTTTTAAACTCCTCTTTACTGATGAAAAAATAATCTTTTCCATCAACTTCGCCGTTACGCATTGGTCTTGTTGTTGCGGAAACAGAGAAAAGCATTTTCGGATTTTTTTCTAAAATTGCTTTTGCGATCGTCGTTTTACCGCAACCGCTCGGAGCGGCGATTACTATGAGTATTCCTTTTGACATTTTTCTTATTCTATATTCTGCAATTGTTCGCGAATTTTTTCCAATTCTTCCTTTATGCCAACAACAAAATGTGCAAGCGATGCATCGTTGGATTTTGAACCTATTGTATTTGCTTCTCTATTCATTTCCTGGATAAGGAAATTAAGTTTTCTTCCAGGCGGTTCTTTGCTGTTTAAAGATTCCAGAAAAAATTTATTATGACTTCTAAAACGAACGCATTCTTCTGTTACATCAAGCTTATCGGCAAGAAGCGCAATTTCTAATTCTAATCTGTTTTGATCTATTATAAATTTATCATCCAACAATAACGTAATTCGTTCATGCAGATTTTTCTGTTCTTCTGGAATTCTCTCTTTAGAAATTTTCTCTATCTCGTTTATTTTTTCATCTATCCAAAGCACTCGTTTTTCAAGATCGTTCATAAGCTCTTTTCCTTCTTGAGCGCGCATTGTATTTAAATTTTCTAATGCTCCCCGCATAGCTTCTTGAACAAGCTCCCATTCGAGCGTATCAGTCGTTTCTTCATCGTCGATTGGCTCTAAAATTTCTGAAAAAGTCAATAAATGTTCTATCTTAATACTTTCTCGAAGTTTAATAGATTTTCTTAAATCATTTAACAGTCTGTAATACGATTTTGCCGCCGCTTTATTAACTTTTAGCGGTACGGCGCTTTCAGCATCCTTAACAATTTTTACTACAATGTTGACATTACCGCGCGAAATATACTCGCGCACAATATCTTTAAGTTCTTTCTCGCGCAAAGAATAATTGCGGGGTATTCTGAAAGTAATATCCATAAAACGGCTGTTAACGCTTCTTGCTTCTGCGTGAACAATATTTCCATTACGATTAATTTCAGACCGCCCATAACCGGTCATGCTTAATGCCAATTGAAGCTCCTTCAGTAAATATTTTTTCATTAAAAGGTACGGAAATTTCAATGGGAGGGCAAGATTTACTTTTGCACATTGTTTTCACAATGCTATTCACCAGTTATCCACAATGTAATTGCAATTCCACTCATTTTTACGGAATTTGACTATAAATTGTGGATAAATTAAGAAACTATGATTGCAAATTATTTTACCCTTTTTCACATTGCCCGCGAATTGAACCATGAGTTTGCGGGGCAAATTATTGATGAAATCTTTACTCAACATAAGGGAGAATTGATATTTTCTTTCCGCTCTACCTCATCTGTAATAATTATTGGTTGTGAGCCATCGGATAATTTTATTTATATGCGCAGTTCGTTTTCACGGGCGCGCAGGAATTCTCTAAATATCTTTACGGCGTTGACAGAAGTAAAAATTGAAAAAATAAATATGCATGCATCCGATAGACAAATTCATTTTTTGCTAAATAATAGATATTCAATTCTTGTGCAAATGTTTGGGTCAAAGGCAAATGTGTTGTTATTAAATGATAAAAATGAGTTAAGCGATACTTTTTTAAAAAAAACTGTAATAGATTCTTTTATTTACAAAGAATTTTTAGGTGAAAAAGAAATTAATACGGAAAAATTTTATTTAGACTTTGGTGAATTTACTTTGATTAACGCGCTAAAAAAAATATTTCCGCAGTTCGGCTCAACGCTTGTACAAGAAGTTTTAGTTAGAAGCAAATTAAATGGCGAGCAACTGATTAAGGATTTAGAAAAGTGGAAAACACAAAATATATTAGAAACCGCGTCTTTAATGATTAACGAATTGCTATCAAAACCAGCTCCGCGAATTTACTTTAGTGGCGATAGTCCAATACAGATGGCGATAATTCCATTATTACATTTAAGCGAGCACAGAACGCAAACTTTCGATACGGTATCTAATGCTGTTCAAGCATTTCGGTCATATTTATGGAAAGATAAAAATTTTGTTCGTGAGAAGGATCAAATAAGAAATATTGTCGAAAGAAAATATGAACATATAGATAGTTCAATTAAAAAAATATTAAAAGAAAAAGATAAGTCTGAACGTTATGAAGAGTTTGAAAAATATGGAAAATTATTGATGGCTCATTTGCATCTTATAAAAAAAGGGGATAAAAGCGTAAGTATAGAAGATTTTTATGAAGCAAAGGGCGAAGTAGTAGAAATTCCATTGGATCAAAATCTTACAGCCACAAAAAATGCTGAAAGATACTTCGAGAAAGCGCGAAAATTGAAACACGCCATTGAAGAACAACAAATAAGAATCAACGAATTGACATGTGCGCAGAAAGATATTGCTCAATTAAAAGAAGGAGTAGAAGAAGCAGCGACGCCAGAAATGTTAAAATATTTTATAGAAAAGAAACAGAAAACATTGTTACAATACGGATTGAAACTAAAAAAAGGGGGGAAGATTGAAAAAGAAGTAACCATACCATTTAGAATTTTTACTGTTGACGGCGGTTTCCAAGTGTGGGCGGGTAAAAGCGGAGAAAATAATGATTTGCTTTCGACAAGATATACAGCAAAAAACGACTTATGGTTTCATGCGCGTGGTGTTGGCGGCTCGCATGTTGTGCTTAAAATTGGAACCGGCAAAGGAGATGTCAGCAAGAAGGCAATCGAGCAGACGGCTGGTATTGCCGCTTATTATAGTAAGATGAAAAATTCTAAATTAGTGCCGGTAACAATGTGCGAAGGCAAGTATGTAAGAAAACCAAAAGGCGCGCTTGCGGGAACTGTAACAGTCGAAAGAGAGAAAACAATTTTTGCAGAACCGGGATTGCCATAAGAAAGAGGAATTGTATCTGAACTAATCGCTACATAAGCAGTAGTCAACATAAATCTTCCTATATTAATTCTTATCAATTGATCACCAATTGCTGCCTTTTGAAGTTTCCCGATTTCATAGTTTGAATATGTCTCGGATATAGTTGAGGAGACATTTTCTTGAGTGGGAATACATCCTATGATTACAAATAAAATTTAACCAATAAAAAAAAGTGTTTCATAAGATGTCCTCCATTCAGAAAATTGCAATATCAATCAACCATAATAAACCAAGCACCTGATTATTTCTTTTTCAATACTTCTAAAAACTGTTCAACAGACACGCCCAAATCTTTTTTAATAATTTTATTTAGTAGACCATGCCCAATCTTTTCATTTGCATGTATTGTAATTGTAGTGCGTCTTCCATCGCTATGTTTGAACATCATATTGCTGCCACGAGTTCGTGTGTTAACAAATCCCAAAGCGCTCAATAATTTTTGTTCTTTACCGCTAAGTTTTGGTAGTGGAGGCATATCTACACCGCAATACGTTGTACGCCAACGAACTCTGTTGTATATTTGCCTATCGGTTGTTCTTCAAGGTATAATTCAATTGCTTCTTTTGTTCGCTCAATGAGTTCGTCCATTGTTTTTGCTTGTGAATGGCATCCCGGTAATTCTACTACTTCAGCAACGAACCGACCCTCTTTGTCTTTTTCAATAATAATTGTGAATTTTTTGACATGTCGATTTTTCCCTTATTTTTTTAAATGACATACCAAACCACTTTGAGATTATCAACCTTTCCCCTTTTGCTCTATCTTTGCCCACGTATCTTTTAGCGTTACAATGCGGTTGAAAACAGGTGCATTAGATTTCGAGTCTTTAACATCAACGCAAAAGTAACCCATTCGCTCAAATTGAAAGCGGTCGCCCGACTTTGCTTTACCGAGCATTGGCTCTAATTTGCAATTGTTTAAAACTTGTAATGAGTATGGATTTAAATTGGATAAAAAATCTTTTCCTTCCTCTGAGTCGTCCGGATTTTCTTTAAGGAACAAACGGTCGTATAATCGAACTTCAGCATTAAAGGCATGAGGCGCCGACACCCAATGAATTGTAGATTTAACTTTTCGAGCGGCGCCGGGTTCTCCGCTTTTTGTTGTCGGGTCATAAGTACAATGTATTTCTGTAATATTGCCCCGCGAATCTTTTATCACCTTTTCACATTTAATTATATAAGCATATCGCAACCGAACCTCAGTGCCGGGAGAAAGTCGATAATATTTGGGAGGCGGAACTTCACGGAAATCATCTTGCTCGATATATAATTCCTTGCTAAAAGGAATTGAACGAGCGCCTGCCGATTCATCTTCCGGGTTATTCACTGCCGGAAGATATTCTTCCTTACCTTCCGGATAGTTAGTAAGTACAACTTTTATAGGATTAAGAACCGCCATTGCTCGCTGAGCGTGTTTATTCAAATCTTCTCTTATACTCCATTCTAACATTGCTACGTCAATTACGCTGTCTTTTTTAGAGACGCCAATCTTATCACAAAAAACTCTGATTGATTCTGAGGTATAACCGCGGCGTCGGTAACCGGCAATTGTCGGCATCCTTGGATCATCCCAGCCGGTTACATGTTTTTCTTTAACAAGCTGTAATAATTTTCGCTTGCTTAAGACGGTGTATGTGATATTTAATCGCGCAAATTCAATTTGCTGTGGATGGTATATGCCCAATTCATCTAAAAACCAATCATACAATGGCCTATGATTTTCAAACTCGAGCGTACAAATAGAATGCGTGATTCCTTCGATTGAATCTTCCAATCCGTGCGCCCAATCGTAAGTCGGGTAGATGCACCACTTGCCTCCTTGACGATGATGTGATTCGTGGATGATTCTGTACATGATCGGATCGCGTAGATTAATATTAGGTGAAGCCATATCAATTTTAGCACGCAAAGTTTTGGAACCGTCTGGAAATTCACCTTTACGCATTCTTTCGAGGAGGTCTAAATTTTCTTCTATGCTTCTGTTTCTGTACGGACTTTCTTTACCTGGATCGGTTAGCGTGCCTCGCGTTTGTCGAATTTCATCAGCGTTGAGATCGCAGACATAAGCTTTCCCCTTTTTAATAAGTTGAATTGCCCATTCATACATTTGATCAAAATAGTCAGATGCGTAAAACAAGCGGTCCTCAAAATTACCGCCAAGCCATTTTACATCTTCTATAATCGAATCTACATATTCCTGCTCTTCTTTTTCCGGGTTCGTATCATCAAATCTCAGGTTGAATTTGCCTTTATAATCGCGAGCTATGCCGTAATTAAGATTTATAGATTTGGCATGGCCTATATGGAGGTAGCCGTTGGGTTCAGGCGGAAATCGAGTATGCACCCTGCCGTCATTCTTATTTGTTTTTAAATCTTCATCAATGATTTCACGAATAAAATCGCTTTTTTCAAGATTTTCCATTGCCACTTTCGGAATTATTGGAAAAGATTTGTCGGTGAAATTACCAAAAATTATGCACTTATCAAAAAATTATTGCATCTTTTTTATATCGACTGCATCTAATTTAAAAATAATTTAGTTATCTATTCTATTGTAGCAAGGAACAAATATCAGCCTAAAACTGTTATGAGATAGAGAAAATATGAAAAATTTGGTAATACTCGGCGCTGGAACGGCAGGGACAATATTGGCAAATAAGCTTGTCAGGTTGCTTGATGCAGACGAATATAAAATTATAGTCATAGAGCAATCAAAGGTTCATTATTTTCAACCTGGATTTCTTTTTATTCCTTTTGGGGTTTATAAAGATCGCCACGTAGTAAAACCTGTCAACGAGTTGCTTTCAAAAAAAGTGAATTGTGTGTTTGAAACAGCTAAAATCATTGAACCCGAAAAGAAGCGGATTGTGCTTCAGAACGATGTTGCCATTCCGTACGACTTTCTTATTATTTCAACAGGAAATCGAATTGCTCCCGAAGAAACCGAAGGGCTAAAAGAGTCCCTCTGGCAAAAGAATATATTTGATTTTTATTCGTTGGAAGGGGCAAAGAATCTTTTTAAGTTTCTTAATGATTGGAAAGGCGGAAGGCTTGTTGTTAATATCGCTGAAATGCCTATTAAGTGTCCAATAGCTCCTCTTGAGTTTCTCTTTCTTGCGGATTATTTTTTCACGCAAAAAGGAATAAGAGATAAAGTTGATATACAATTTGCAACGCCCTTATCCGGAGCGTTCACCAAGCCAATTGCATCAAAAATGCTTAGTGATATTCTTATTAAAAAAAACATAAACGTTATTAACGAATTCAATATTGCTCGTGTTGACAATTCTGCTAAAACTATAGTATCGTGGGATGAACAAAAAATTCCGTTTGATGTTTTAATTACTGTGCCAATTAATAAAGGTAACGATGTAATAGGCAACAGCAAACTTGGGGACGAACTAAATTATATTCCAACAGATAGAGAGTCGCTTCGTTCTCAAAAATACAGCGATATATTCATAGTTGGCGATGCAACAGATTTACCAATTTCAAAAGCCGGGGCGGTTGCGCACTTCCAAGTGGATATACTTGTAAAGAATTTAATAAGTTATATTCAGCAAAAACCGTTAGAAGAGAAATATGATGGACATGCTAATTGCTATATAGAATCTGGTTTTGGCAAAGGAATTCTTATAGATTTCAATTATGATACAGAGCCGCTTCCCGGCACATTTCCATTCCCGATTTTTGGACCATTTTCTTTACTAAAGGAAACAAGAATGAATCATTATGGGAAAATGATGTTCCGGTGGATATATTGGAACACTTTGCTTAAAGGATACAAAATTCCATTTATAGAACCTCACATGACAATGAGTGGTAAAAAGAGACCGTATTAGGGCATTAATCAGTTTGATATAACTAAAAAAATTTTAGGAGAAATAATAGATGAAAATAAAAGAATTAGCGCGCGATGCAGATGGACATTTGGCTGATTTCAAACTCTGGAATGAAGAGATTGCAAAAGAATTGGCAAACGAAGAAGAAATTCAAACTTTGACCGACCAGCATTGGAAAGTTATTAATTTTCTGCGAAAAGAATACGTTGAAAAAAACGACCTCCCCACAATAAGAAAAATCACAAAAGAAAGCGGCGTGGATACAAAAGAGTTATACTCTCTATTTCCAAAAGGACCAGCAAAAAAAGCAGCCAAGATAGCCGGCTTACCAAAACCAAAAGGATGCATATAAAATAAAGGAAAAAATACTATGACTCAAACTAACAGTGAACAAATTAAAAAGGTTTCGATTATTGTATCACGCGGTTCCTTAGATGGAATATATCCTGGATTAATTATGGCAAACGGAGCGCGGATGGAAGGGATAGAGGCATCTTTGTTCTTTACATTTTTTGGATTGGATGCTATTATTGCAAAACGGATGGATAAAGTAAAGGTGGCAACCGTAGGAAATCCGGCAATGCATATGCCGAGCATTCTTGGGATTATTCCAGGTATGTCTTCTTTTGCTACAAGAATGATGAAGAAAGAGATTGAAAAATTGGATATTCCCCCAATTCCCGAATTTATCACAATGATTCATGATGCTGGATGCAATATTTACGCATGCAAAGCTACAGTCGATATGTTTCATCTTTCAAAAAAAGATTTTTGTAAAGAAGTGGACGATATTATTTCTGTCGGACAGTTTTATGAAAAGTCCGCAGGGTCTCAAATAATTTTTACGTAGTATAGAAAAAAATTATAGAGTCTTACTTATTTTTCTTAAGTAAGGGAAGTTTGCATTTTTTTGCAATTGAATTCGCTAATCTTTTGCCTAACAAGCTAAATTCCCAATAGAAAAGCGATGCAACCGAGTGTTGTTTTCGGATAGCTTTTATTGAATTGTAAATCATTTTTTTTGCGATTCCTTTTCCTCTAAATTCTGGAAGAACCAACGCCGAGCAAAGGTAAATAGAATCGTAATTTATTCCAATTGGAGTTTTTAAAAGCAACTTTTTTTCGCTAATTTTTCCTTTAATAAAATCATTCATTAACTTTTTAGTGGTTGGGAAAATTAGCGTCCACGATATATGCCCGTCTTTATTTCGTTTCTCTGATAAAGTAGCCGGATGAATTTTTAAAAGTCGTTCTCTTACATTACTATCTACAGAAATCTGAGTCGGGTCTTGTTTTATTCCGAATACTTCATCAGCAAGCTGAAGCATTCTTATTAAATTTGTCTGTCCGTTTTTTCTTATAATCATTAAGCTGTAAATTATCTTGTAAATGGAACGCTGATTACACAAATTTGACAGATTTTCACTGATCTGTTTGCTCGCCATTCTTTATCTTTTGGCGAGTGATTACTTTGTGCTTCCTGTGCTATCTGCCTGCCCGCCTGCAGGCTGGTGTCCTATTTTTTCAACTGTTGAACTTGATTTGAACATAAGGTACTTTATTTAAAAATGACTTCATATCTTATACTTGGTATAACATTCGCATTTGCTGCCGCAGTACAGCCGGGACCTTTGCAGAGCTATTTTATTTCTCAGAGTTTAAGCAATGGATGGCGAAAAACATTGCCAGCATCATTCGCTCCGCTTATTAGCGATGGACCGATAATTATTCTCGTTGTAATATTACTTAGGCAAGCGCCTGTTTGGCTTCTGAATGGTATGCAGTGTGCAGGCGGATTTTTGCTTTTATTTCTTGCAATAAATGCTTATAAAACCTGGAGAACCTATAATTTCCAAGAAATTAATAAAGACCAATCTGTAACTAAAACGGTATTCCAAGCAGTGTTTGTCAATTTTTTAAATCCTGCTCCTTATCTTGGCTGGAGCTTGATTATGGGACCACTACTAATGAAGGGGTGGAGAGAATCTCCAATAAACGGAATTGTTTTATTAGTCGGATTTTATGTAACGTTAGTTGCCACGTCAATGGTCATAATAATAGTTTTCGCCTCTGCTCGGAAATTTGGGCAACGTGTAACAAAGACGATGATAGGTTTATCTGTTATTGCTTTAGCTGGATTTGGTATTTATCAATTATATTCGGGAATGAAATATTTTTTAATATAGAACATTGGATGTAGTGATCTGCGATAATCATGTATTTTCTGTGTCGTCAGTGTTCTATCTTTTGGTTTGAACACCGAACACACAGAATAAACAAATATTCACAGATCTTTGTTTTTTCGAGTCATCAGCGTTCTATTCTAAAAAGGTTTTTATGAAAAAAGGAATTTGGTATGCGGTTGGAGCTTACGGAGCGTGGGGATTATTTCCGATTTATTGGAAATGGCTTCAACAAGTTCCTGTCTTGCAACTTTTGAGTCATAGAATAACTTGGTCTTTTTTTACACTGCTTTTCGTAATTATTTTGCTTAGGCGATGGAAGGAATTTTGCTCTTCTGTTTTCAACAAGCGTGTTTTACTAATTTATTCAGGAGCTGCAATTTTAATAGGTGTTAACTGGCTTACTTTTGTCTGGGCTGTTAATGCCGGTTTTATTATTGAAACAAGTTTGGGCTATTTCATTAATCCGCTTTTCAGTGTATCGCTTGGAGTTATTTTTTTGCGTGAACGACTCCGAATTTGGCAGTGGCTCCCAATAGGTTTAGCCGCAACCGGAGTTCTATTTCTCACATATGTTTATGGTTCACTTCCGTGGATTGCATTGACTCTTGCTTTTTCATTTGGGTTGTATGGACTTGTAAAGAAAAAAGCGCCGCTTGGTTCTATCAATGGATTGACATTAGAAACCGGAATATTACTGTTACCCGCAGTGATGTTTTTGATTTATTCAGATTCAATTGATCGAGGAGCATTCTTTCATATAGATTTGTTTTCTCATATACTACTTATAGGCGCTGGGACAGTAACTACTGTTCCACTTTTGCTGTTTGCTTCTGCAACTCAAAGAATTCCGCTCTCGCTTATCGGTATTTTGCAATATATTGCCCCAACAATGCAATTTCTTGTCGGAGTTTTTATATACAAAGAATCATTTACGTTCACACATTTCATCGGTTATGGAATCGTGTGGATTGCATTAATTATTTTTGCTGTAGAAAGTTATGTGGCTTATCGTTCGCAATCGGTAGTCGGAGTTATTGAATAGAGGATAAAAGCAACTATACTTTAAGGCGAATTTATAAATTATCATAATTCAAAATTCTTTTAATTTTATATTAAGCGGATTTGAAAATATAGATTATTTGCTCTGCAACTTAAGCTATACCTATTAGCTATTAAGTTTGATTTTTTAATAAAAATATTGACAGATTTGTAGAATGAAAACGAGATTTCTGATAACGATTCTTTTTATCAGTTTCATAAAAACATTTGCACAGTTGCCGTTCAATAAAAATGGTGATGTAGCAAATTTATTTCAAAACTATACACGACAACAGTTTTTAATTGGCTCGAACGCAAGTCCGTGGTTCGACATAAAGTATTATCGGCTCGAGCTAAACGTATTAACTCAATCAAATTATCTACAAGGAAAAGTAACTATAGCCGGTGTCTGTAAATCTATAAATACAAATTCTCTTGCCCTTGATCTTATTGATAGAATGAAAATTGATTCCATATTATTAGCCGGCAGGATTGTTTCATTTATTCAACATAGCAGTTGGTTTGAAATTATGCTCGACCGTTCTTATGTCAACGGCGAAATAATCTCTGTTGAAATATTTTATCAAGGGCTTCCGATTCCAACTGGCTTCGGCAGTTTTATTTTTGACACACATAATGGAATTCCATGGGTGTATTCTTTGAGTCAGCCGTATGGCGCAAAAGATTGGTGGCCCTGTAAAGACGATCCAAGCGATAAAGCAGACTCGGCAGATATAATAGTAACATGCGATTCTGCATTCAAAGTTGGTTCGCAGGGAATTTTGAAATCTGTTATTAATAATAACGATGGAACAATTACATATCATTGGAGTGAAAGATATCCGATTGCTTCGTATTTAATCTCTATTGCCGTTACGAATTATATGCAATTTTCTAATTGGTTCAAGCATTCGGACACAGATTCGATGGAAGTTTTGAATTATGTTTTGCCCGAAAGTTATAATGACGCTATCACTAAGCTTCCTGTAACAATTGACGCATTAAAAATATTTTCGGAAATGTTCGGATTATATCCTTTCATAAAAGAAAAATATGGGCACGCGCAATTCGGAAGAGGAGGCGCTATGGAACACCAAACAATGACATCGACTACAAGTTTCGGCGAAGATCTAATCGCGCATGAACTTGCGCATCAATGGTTTGGCAATATGATTACTTGCCGTACGTGGGCTGATCTTTGGCTTAATGAAGGTTTTGCTCAATACAGCGTCGCGCTGTATCGAGAGCGGAAATACGGCATCGAATCATATTGGCAATATATGAATGATCAGCTTGAACAAGCGGCGCTTGCAAAAGGCATAATTGGCGTTCCGGATATGTCGAGCGCGCGAAATCTTTTCGATACGCGAAGAATTTATGCAAAAGGTGCAAGCATTCTACATATGCTAAGACATGTTTTAGGCGACAGCGTATTTTTTAAATGTATGTACGAATACGCTAATCATCCATCATTGAAATATTCTACAGCAGTTACCGGCGATTTTCAATCTGTTTGTGAAAGTGTTTCCGGCAAAAATCTTCAATATTTTTTTCAGCAGTGGATATATGGCGAAGATTATCCCGCTTATAAATATTCATGGAAGTGGGAGACAAACGATGCTAAAAAGTTAATTATAATCGATATAGAACAAACGACTAAAAACAACAATCCGTCATTTTTCACAATGCCAATAGATATTAAAATCATATCGGCTAATAAAGATACTATCGTTAAAATTTTCAACAACGCTCAACGCCAAAAATTTATTATCGAATTTACGGAAAAACCATATTCGATTTTGCTTGATCCGGAAAAATGGATTTTGAAATATGCTTATCTAGAAAATGATTCGCTTCCCTTGGCTTTTCAATTAGAACAAAACTACCCTAATCCATTCAACGATGGCACGACTATTACATATAAATTGCCGAAACGAGAAGAGGTTGCTTTGATAATATTCGATTTGCTTGGGCGCGAGGTTGAAACTTTAGTCAATTCAAGACAGTCCGCCGGATTTTATGATGTTCAATGGATTCCGAAAAAAAACGCTAGTGGAGTATATTTTTACCGACTTATAGCCGGAAATATTTCTATTCAAAAGAAAATGCTGTTAATAAGATAAATATAGACTTGCAAATTACTCCAAGTTCTTGATATTTGATTTAGTATAAAGTAGATTGATACCAAAGAATTGTGAGCTCTAAAATTCTTGTTCTTCTATCAAATAATTAGGAGATAGGAAAATGAAAAATGTATTTCTAATTTTTCCGGCTATCTGCGTTGCAATTGTAGTAACAGGTTGCTTAATTAGCGAAATTGACGAATATAAAATAGTTTTAAACGACGATAATAATAGCGGCACAATTACAACAATCAAATATAATATACAATCGAATCAATTGGATGCTGTAAAACAACAAGAGGATTTCGATGAGCTTATTAGTAATTGGAAGGATGATCAATATTTATTAGAAAAGGTAAAAGAAGGAATTTACGTCAAAGAAAGAGATCTGAAAATTGTTAAGGGAAAATTGCAATGGAAGGAGGTTGCTTTATTTTCTGACTTTCGAAATCTGTTTTGTGATTTGATCAAGAATGATATTTTATGTATTGGTTTTGGAAATGACGAAACAGTTACAGCAACCAACGGAGAGCTAATACGAACAAAAGACAGCGCTTATGTAAAATGGCAGCTACCGACAAAAGAACTAATATTAAAAATTCAGAAAAATAATTTTACGGCAACCTCTAATTTTGTTGAGAAGTTTAAGGCTTATACAAAAAGCACAAAAATTAAAATTAAAAAGTAACGGGTTTTAATATACTTATCTGATTATTCTAGCGATAATTCTGGCAGGCGAGCTATCTGCGGTGATTTTAAGAGGAAACGCATAGACTTCAAATTCTGCAACACCTAAAAGTTTTTCAATGTTTGTAAGATTCTCTGCAATCAATATGTTTTTTGCGAGTAGTAGTTTATGAATCGTGTATGGATGCTTATCGGGCGAGGGAGAGTCTAAACAAAGCATTTTTATTTTTCTTTCAACGAGTAACTCGGCAAGTTCATCACTTAATACGGGATAATCGCTATAATATTCCGGAGTCCCAAAAAATTTGGCGTGATTTGTATAAATCAACACAATGCATTCAGGTGTAATAATTGTCTCATATTCTGACTTTTCGGTTATATTATTTTCGCCGGAGGCATTTAGTAAAACCCCCTTGCCGATAAATTTTTCAATCGGAATTTCATTGATAAACTGATTCGATTCGGTCAAATGCATCGGACCATCTATGTGAGTGCCCGCGTGCATTCCAGAAGTAATCTGGTGGTTGTTAAAGCCATCAGTTGCCAGACTATTTACTTTTTGAAGTCGAGGCGGTGTATCGCCCTGATAAACAAACAGGTTGTCTGTTACTGGCTGTGAAAGATCTATATACTGATTCATGCTTGCTTAAGTAAAATATTTGACTGCCAAAACATAAAGTATCACAAAGTGAATTTGAGTTTTATAACATTAATTAGCCGACAACTCTATAGATAATTAAAATAAAGCCGATGAAAAAAATAATCGTGAATATCAACTTATTATATTTTGCAAGCCAGTTCGGTAAAAAAATATCGAAATTATCTTTTCTGTTGTCTGTGTATCTTGCGGCCATGGGAGTTAAAGGACATTTCCCTTTGTTGAGCAATATAATCAATCCTTCCACTGCAATAAGAGCTATGGCAAGCCAAGTGAAATTGTTTATCTTGTTTGCAATTCCTCCATACACAACATAACTAATCAAACTTACGAAGAAAAACCAAATAATAGTGTGAATTAATTTGATATGAAATAGTTTTTGGTTGTTGTTTAAATTAGACAAGAATGTTTACTCGATTGGCTATAAATTTTTGATAAAAAGTAAAAATTCCGACGTAAAATTTCCTTCCGCTACGCTTGCCACTGGTCCGGTCATATATACCGTATCTTCTTTAATATCGACACTAATTTTTCCGCCGGGCATATGTACTGTAATAGAGTCGTCGACTAAACCTAATTTGTTCGATGCAATTGCGGCGGCACAACTACTGCTACCCGATGCAAGCGTATATCCGGCGCCTCTTTCCCAAATTTCAATCTGAATATTATTTTTATCCAGTACTTTTACAAACTGAACATTGATTCGATTAGGAAACGCCGAATCATTTTCGACAAACGGACCAACTGAGAGCGCAAGTTCTTTTGAAATTTCTTTCATTGGAATTACGCAATGCGGATTTCCGACCGATACGCAAGTAACTCGATAATTTCTGCCGCCAAAATTCATTTCTTCATTTATTACTTCTCTATTAGCGCCGGCTACAGGAATTATTGAACTGAGAAAAGTAAATTTTCCCATATTCACTTTAATCAATGATGCGTCATCGTTGAGTATGCTAATATCCACCAAGCCGCCATCGGTTTTAAAAGAAAAATCTTTTTGGCTCACATATTTTGATTCAACTAGATAACGAGAAAAAATCCGAACACCGTTTCCGCTTTTTTCAGCTATACTGCCATCCGGATTGTAAATCTTGAGGCAAATTTGGTTGTCAATAAAAATTGGACCATAAAGAATTCCATCTGAGCCAATGCCGTAATTTCTATCGCAAATAAGCTTGACGTTTTCGGTTGTCAGTTTGATGTCTGTTTTTGCCGGATCAATTACTATATAATCGTTGCCCAGACCATGATATTTGTAATAATGCATGTAAAATCGCTCCTATTCAGCGAACATTTAGAAGAATAATTGTTTTGAATTTAAAATTGTAATAACAAAATCAAAATTTTAGCTTCAATAATTTCATTCTCTTTTTCATTTCTTCAATAACTTCAATTTCTCTTTTTTCCGAATCAGCTTCAAATGTAACCGAAAACCGAATATATTTTCCCGCATCATCCCAAGGCACCGTTGAAATAAGGGATTGCCGTATTAGATAGTCGGAAAATTCGGAGGCAGTATTAAATTCAATTCCGCTTTCAGTTCCGTTAGGAGCTTGAACATAGCAGAAGAAAGAACCTTTCGGTTTCTTTGCATTGAATCCTAACTCGTTTAATGCTTTTACGAGTAAATCGAATCTTCTTGAATATTTCTCTACCGTTTTCTGTGTAATGTCTAAATTGTTTAAAGCAGTTATAGCGGCTTTTTGTATTGCTCTGAATTGTCCGGAATCTGTATTGTCTTTTACAGTAGCATAAGCATGAACTGCTTTTGGATTTCCGCAGACAAAACCGATTCGCCAGCCGGTCATATTAAATGCCTTAGATAACGAGTGGACTTCAATTCCAACATCCATTGCTCCGTCAACTGAAAGGAAGCTAAGCGGTTTATTTCCATCATAAACTAAAGATGCATAAGCGGCATCATGAATTACAACAATCCCATGCTTAGTCGCAAAATCAACTACCTCTTTGAAAAATTCTATCGTTGCTCCAGCGCCGGTAGGATTGTTAGGATAATTCAAATAGAGCGCTTTTGCTTTTTCTAAAACTTCTGAAGGAATTGATTTTAAATCTGGTAGAAAAGAATTTGACTCTAACAACGGCAAATTATAAACATCTCCGCCTAAATATTTAGCGTAGGTAGCGCAAACCGGATATCCGGGAATTGTTGTTAGAAGGATTTCTCCCGGATTTATGAAACAGATGGGAAGCATTGCAAGGACTGGCTTAGAGCCGATTCCATGAACGATATGTTCCGATGGGTTGATACCTTTCAGTCCATAAATTTTTTCTAAATATTTTGCCGCGGCATCCTGAAATTCCGGTATGCCGTTATCGGAATACCAGCGGTTTTCGGGTTTGCCTGCTTCCTGCGAAAGCGATTCAACAACTATCTGATCTGCCTGCCAATCCGGTTCGCCGACGCCCATATCAATTAAAGGAATATCGGGATGTTCCTTTTTTGCCGCCGCCTTCGCGCGTTTTATTAACTCGAATTTATAGATTTGAGTTGATTTACCAAAATTAATTCCGCCGAGTCGTTCCGAAATTTTATCATCAAAAAAATTCATCAGTGTATTTACCTTTCATTTTTCTCAATTCACTTTTACTTTTAGAGACATCTGAAAAATTTGGGAATCCATTCCTTCGGAACAATTATTTATTCTTTTATACTAGCACATTATTTCAAAAAGCTGATAACTGATTAAATACATAACATTGCGTTCGTTGCGTCGTTGCGAGAACTAATATTTCAGAAGTCTCTTTTAATAATATAAACTTTCATTTTCTTAGTGGCAAAAGGTTAGATATAAAAATTTTTAATTCTACAATTATTTTACTTTTTCTGATATTTTGGGTGGGATATCTGTTATTGACCCAAGTGTAATAAAGTGTTGAATAATCTGGTGTGAACGATAGATTAACGTTTAGCGCAACTACGCAACGCTGGAGCGAACTCATAAAAAGCAAATTTAGTGAGCGGAAGCGTTGAGCCACAATATTCATTATCAAATGAGACGTAGTTGTTACGCTTGTTAAGCGCAGCAACTTTTGCTATTGGAATATTTCTTTAAAGATTTGTGGTAGTTTCGTCTCGATGTTGCCAGTGAAATCACTAAATGGAATTCCGAGATTTGTGAGCACGGTTGTGAACCTTCTAAAACCAACATTATTTCTGAGTTCAACCCATTCAATATTTAGACTGGTAAGTTGTTCTTTGTTTAATTCAGAAAGTTTATCGGCAACAAAGACATTGCTATCACGGGCAATTACAGCGTCTGCACTCTCGGGATTGCCCTTACCCATTAACTTAACTTCACA
>JBBIII010000033.1:0-25691 GCA_037446575.1 Ignavibacteriales bacterium | reverse complement strand
TCGATTTATTAACTTTCATATATACTTCTCAGTGCGAGCATGGCAACTAACGTTTGGCAAAAGCACGCAGTGCACTTGCGAACTCCTCAAAACTAATTCTCGTGAGCAAGTGCATTGAGCGAATCCGACGCCAGTCGTGATTCGCTCAAGTAAACTAAGCTGAGCGTCGTGCTTTTGCCTGTTATGCGCTGTGCCTACGATTCACTAAATGTGTCCTTTGCCGTGACACACTCCACACTTGACCTTTCCAGAACCATGACAGTTGCTGCACTGATGGGAAGAGGACAATACTCCACCACCAACTCTTCCCGTTCCATTACATTTCGGACATTTTGTCGAGCCTTTGCCATTGCATTCTTTGCACGTTGCCATAGTCAATTCTCCTATTGTTATTTGTATTCAATGACTTCTTGCCCACCGAAGTGCTTCATTACCTCGAGGTAACCTTTAAAATTCTCACATGCTTCTTTGATGTTCTTCTCGTACTCCAGAATGTCAGCGATATCTTTGCACTTGAAAGTCTGACCCGAGACAAGACTGCCAATGTTGATGTCGATGACCACAGCCTTGCCCGTGAAAGGTATCTTGATTTCTTTTTGAAGGAGAACCTCCTTCTCTGTTTTGTATTTGCTCACAAGCGCAGATTCATCATTTGTAAGTTCGACTTTCGCATTGAGTTCGAACTTGGTTCCGCCTAGCAATCCTTTGGCTTGATCCCGATTGATGAATAGTTTCATTGGATTGTTCCTTTCTTATGATTGTGGATGTTTGGTGAATTATTATAGGCATAGCGCCTAACGTTTGGTAAAAAACTGCAGTGCCGCTGATTTGCACTCAGGTTGTTGATAGAGAAGCGGCATTGAGCACTTAATGATAAATTAGATTTCATAAATGCAACCTTCTGTGTGCGTCAGTTTTTTACCTGTTATGTGGAGTGCGCACACGTGAATGTACTACATTTTAATATTTGTAGAAACTGCTTTAAAATTCTATTTGATGCACTTAATTTCAATTACTTCTCAAGTTTTTTACATAATGACGTGTGCGCATTTACACCATAACGTTTCGCATAAAAATGACGTTGCTGAGTGCGCTATCACTAATCCATTTTCGCGCACGAAGCAATGTACTATCAAGCGAAAAGTTAGACTTTAATATGTAAAACATAAGACTCATTTTTATGCGTGTTATGCCGCAGTGCAGCGAACGAATACAAAAAGATATTGAACTCGAATATGGTCATCTCAGGTTGAAATTGAATTAAGGGGTGGAGGCTCCAAATGTTCTTTGAAATATAAATGAAGAAAAGATGTCTCCGTATTTTTGGGATTCTCACAGTATGCATATAGAACATTTATATGTCCGAAGTTTTGAATGATGTGGTTGTATCTATCCCAATTACCACCTGAAGATTCAATACCAGTGTACCGATGATGTCTGTCGCATAAACTCTGAACTGTTTGACCAATGTAGATAACGTCACTTGTACCTGATAATCTTGGTATTTGTTTCTGTGTTGCCCAGACATATACAACTTTAATGGCTTTACGAGCATTATCTTGTGAAAACAATTCTCGAAATTGATTTGCAAATTCATCTGGAGTACTAGCATTTAATTGACCAACCAGTGAATTAGTTGGTAGCGATAGTTTATTAAACAAGTCTTTGGCATTCATTATTTACTCCGTTAATCTAAATAGTAGTGAGCTGCATTGCGCATAACGTTTGGTAAAAAACTGCAGTGCCGCTGATTTGCACTCAGGTTGTTGATAGAGAAGCGGCATTGAGCACTTAATGATAAATTAGATTTCATAAATGCAACCTTCTGTGTGCGTCAGTTTTTTACCTGTTATGTGGAGTGCGCACACGTGAATGTACTACATTTTAATATTTGTAGAAACTGCTTTAAAATTCTATTTGATGCACTTAATTTCAATTACTTCTCAAGTTTTTTACATAATGACGTGTGCGCATTTACACCATAACGTTTGCAGTAACAACGCTGCCCCGTTGCGAGCTATTGACTCCATTTTCTGCGAAGCAACGGGGTAGAGCGACTTTATTACCACAAACATTCATTTGTTTATTATCTATAATTATTTTGTTCTTTACTTTCCATTTACAACTACATCAAGCGTCGTTGTTACTGCTGTTAGTTGTTGTGGACGCCAGCTTGATAATAACTTTTTAGATATCAATACACCCGCTTAATACACATTTACAAGAACAGTCGGACGTGAACGCTTGATAAATTTAACGTCCCCTCTAATGGAAATCAAGCTCTTCAGACTCAACTTCCTGCCGACTTTCACATATTATCGTACTAGTCCGCTTATAAATTGTTCTTCTTATTGATACAATAACACTCTCGATTGCGCTCGAAAGGTGAAAAACTTACTGAACTTCAATTGCTTAACTGACTATCAATAAGAATAAACTCTCCGACTTGCTGAAGAGCCTGAATATCGTCCGCCGGTTAACCCGCACTTGACTTCCATTTTCCGTCTCGTTCAAAGAACATCATAAGCTTGTGCGAAACACCGCACAATGAATAATACAACCACTTAAGACAACCTATTAACACAACCTAAACCTAACCGCTGGCGGACATTGCAACTAACGTTTGTAAAAACGCATTGCGTTTTTACTTCTCTTGTATTAATAGTTGTTCCTTTTTTTTATCTAAAAATGAAACATTATTCGCAAGCCGATCAAGCGGACTTTTAATTTTACCGAGCGAACGGTTGCTAACATGGGTATAAATTTCCGTTGTTTTAGAATTCTGATGGCCTAAAAGCTCCTGGATGTATCTTAAATCAGTCCCCTGCTCTAATAAATGAGTAGCAAACGAATGTCTAAGCGTATGCATAGAAACTGGCTTTGCTATTCCGCATTTCTTAACTGCCCGCTCAAAAACCGACTGAATACTACGTATTGATAGGTAACGGTCTGGCTGTGAACCCGGAAATAACCAACCGCTATTCCCAAGTTCATACGTTTTCCAGTAATTTTGTAGTGCCCCTTTTAGAGATTCCGGTAATACCGTGTATCTGTCTTTCTTGCCCTTGGCATCTCTTATATGAATTAGACCGCGTTCACCATCTAAATCTTCAATTCTTAATCTCACTATCTCACTTACTCGTAATCCACTTGCATAAGTAAGCATAATCATCGTTCTATGTTTTATATTATTAATTGAGCTAAATATTCTTATCACTTCTTCATCGTTTAAAACATCGGGTAATTTGTCTATCTTCTTAGGTCTCGGAAGTTTACCGATCACAAACTGTTTATTATATAAATCAACATAAAGAAAACGTAAAGCATTGAATATTTGGTTTATAGTGCTTGCCGGTGATTTTTTCTGGTTGATAAGATAAAGTAAATATTGTTTTATTGCAGTTTCGTCAACTTCACGCGGATGTCGTGGGGAAATGTACTTCGCAAAATTACGCACACAACTCCTATATGCTTTAATAGTTTTATGGCTATAATTCCTCAAACGCATCTCTTGCTCCATCACCGAATACAAATTATTGCTTTGTCTGTCAACCGCTTCCATATAATAGCCGCTAAAATTTGCTTCCTTTTTTTCCCTGTTCAATCAACAAGTAGGATTGGCGTAAGTAATAAACTGAGTAGAACAGGAATATTTCTGCGTAAATTGTAATGTCTTTTCTTATTACATGCAAGTATTTTTTTAGCAAAGCCATCCCAAATACCCATCTCTAAAATTATTAGAGATGGGGTTGGGGGCGAGTATTATAACTGATTACCTTCTGGCTTGTTTTCTCGTATCCAAGCTCAGTCTTCGGGCTAATTTTATTTCGGTAATGCTAAATAACGCTTAATCTTTTGTGTTGTAGTTTTCTCAAACTCCTGCTCGCGTATCGTGAACTTTTTAACCTGCTTGAAGCCGGAAAGCTCCGCGTTTGCCTTCTTAACCTCTTCTCCAATCACTTCGTTTATAAGTTCTGGCGTAATCTGAACGCCGCGCGCTTCGGAAAGCTCAATAAACGCCTCTGCATCTACAAAAATTTGAGCGGCGATAACTTCATCCAATTTTGGGTCGTCTTCGCCATACACAAGGCATTCCTGTATGTATGGACTTCGTTTGAGAATATCTTCAATCTCTTCCGGGAAAACATTTTTGCCGCTTCGTGAAATGATGACATTCTTTTTTCTTCCGCAAATATGTAAAAACCCATCGTTATCAATAAAACCGAGATCGCCGGTTTTGAACCATCCATTTTCAAATACATCTTTTGTCGCCTGTTCGTTTTTGTAGAAACCTAACATTACGTTAGTTCCTTTTGCCCACACTTCACCGACGCCGTCTTCATTTGGCGAGTCGATAGATATTTCTACACCGGGCAATGGAAGTCCGGCGGCTTCGTCTTTAAAATTATCGAGCTGATTGAGTGTAAGAATTGGCGATGTTTCTGTAAGGCCATAACCCTGAATAAAAGTAAATCCAAAGGCGCGTAACCCTTTCGCAACCATTGGGTCTGGCGCCGCGCCGCCTGCAATGAATATCCGTATATGTCCGCCAAATTTATGATGCAGTTCCGAAAAGACCGATTTCTTTGCGCTCTTCCATCCAAATTTCTCCGCAAAATCTGTCAATTTCATTAATGGAGGCACAATAATTGACTTTACTTTGTTTTCTTGAATGCCTTTATGGATTCGCTTGAACATCTTATCGAATAATAGCGGTACGCCAAGCAAAATTGTTGCTTTTACTTGCTGCAAATCGTCCACAACTGTTTTCAATGTTCGGGCATAATGAACCGAAGAACCTGCGTATAATGGACATAAAAATCCACAGGTGCACTCGTAAGTATGGTGAATTGGAAGTACTGAGAGAAACCGATCTTCAGGAGTAATTTTAACCATACTTGTCATGGCAATTAAGTTTGAAGTCAAGTTTCTTTGACTCAACATTACGCCTTTAGCTCTTCCTAACGTTCCGGATGTAAAAATAATTACAGACATCGCTTTCGGATCTATCTTTGGCAAAGAGTCAATTGTGCATCCTCTGCTTTCATTAATTAATTCGCTCATCGAAAGAATGCCGTCTTTCTTTGTAAGCAAATCCATGTTTATGTAATATTTTAAATGCTTAAGCGTATGCTTTTCTTCTTTCAGCATTCCATCGAACGTTTCGGAAAATACAATAGCAGTTGCGTCAGATTCGTGAATAATGTTTAAAATCTCGCTCGAGTTTAATCTGCTGTCTATTGGAACCACTACATAATTAAAACACATAGCAGTAAGATATGCTATGCACCATTGAACGCGGTTCTCGCCAATTACAGCAATGTGACTTCGTTCTGGAATGCCAAGCTCGCGCAAAGCTATTCCAAATTTTAAAACATATTTTAAAAGAGAATTGTAAGTAACTTTTGGAATCGGTGTATCTTTTAAATCTTCCAATGCTAATTTATCGCCATACTTGCCAGCCGATTTGACTAACATATCTTGTATGGAATCTATGTGTGGAACCTGATACATCTTTGGCGTTCGTTTCATGATAATCCTCTAAATAAGTGAGACATATTTTTATAAATTTGCAATGTACAAGGCGCATAATAATCCTAAGCGCGCAATATCTGCTAAAATATCTGGATTTATTCTATAAATTGTGTCGCCCGTTTGATGATAAAATAAATGTGGACCATTTGAAGCAAAAGTAAGGAAAGGAATTCCTTTTTTGTAGAACGATGCAAAATCGCTAGATCTAACGCCAATTTTTTTAATCGGTCTTGAACCTTTAACAACATTAAGAACGCTGTTAGCGTTATCGAGCGCAGATTTCACCCAATCAGGTTCTTCGCTGTAACCGCACCATGCGCCATCGCCCGTTCCGACCATATCGAAGTTTATCATTGCTTTAACGGATGAAATTTGTTTTGGTAAATGATTGACAAAATGCTTAGAACCAATTAGTCCCATTTCCTCGCCGCCGAAGAGTACAAAAACAACCGAGCGCTTTGGCGTTTTTTTTGACTGTGATATAGCTTTTGCAATTTCCATAACGACAGCGCTGCCGCTTGCGTTATCATTTGCGCCGGGAAAAGTCAAACCCATGTGCGTTCCACAATGATCTAAATGCGCCCCAACAACGATACATTCTTTTTTTAGTCTCGCGTCTGAGCCTTCTATAAAACCAATCACGTTATACCCGATTCCATTCGGATGATGTTTTGAATTTACTTTAAATTTCGCGCTCGCCTTAAGTGGAAAAGAAATTGGTCGCTTTTTGCTTTTTAACGAATCGAGCAACGATTTTGTTGTCCACCCCTTCTCTGCAAGAATTCTATCAGATAGATTGTAACTAATTATAGCCGGATTGAATCCGGGTATCAATTCGCCGTTCGGGTTAGCAATTAGTTCTTCATAAATATAAAAAATGCCCAATGCCCCTTTTTGTTTGGCTGTAAGCATCCGAGTTCTATGTTCATCAAATTTGGTAAATAGAGAATCATCCTTCGGCGTGCCTCTAAAACATAGAACAAATTTGTTCTTTACATCCAATTCGTAGTAATCGTCATAATTATATTCAGGCGCACAAATTCCCCAGCCGGCAAAAACAAAATTGCCGTTGTTCTCTCCGCTATCCGAAAAAAGCATCGGAATAAAATCTTTTCCACGTTCTAACTTCAAAGTTTGCTCTTTTGATGTGTCGGTAAGAGCCGGCAATGTAATTATCATATCAGCGTTCTGTACTATCGTGTATGAAACTGGAAACGACTGTAAATAGCCAAACTTATCAAAAGATTTTAATTTCCACGACCTGAATTTTGAAGCGACCCATTGAGCCGATTTTGTATAACCCGAATCTCCAGTTAATCTGCCGTTAAAATCGTTGGTAAGCGTTTTAGTGTGTGAATAAACTTCTAAAGGATTAATTGATGAAATGATTCTCAAATGCCGAGAATCGCTTTGACAGAGAACTAATAGTATGGAAAAAGCGTTTAATAATAAAACTAAAGTTATACGAACCGGCATATATATGTTATTCTTTGAATGTAAATTTTTACGTATAAATGTCTTTTAATTTCGGATGAATATCAAGCATTTAAAGTTGTGAAAATTAACTTTCATTTTATTAGATTATGAAAAATCATAAAATTAAACTCGGAGAAAAAAATGGCTCTTATAGAATCGATTGATGTGCCTCTTGGCATGGAAATGCCCAAGTTTATTTTAAGGGATCCGGATGGAGTAATTCAAGTAAGCGATTATGCAGTTGGGAAAAAGGGATTGTTAATAGTGTTCACATGCAATCATTGCCCGTATGCAAAGGCAGTTTGGCAAAGATTTATCCGGCTTGGCAAGTATGCCATGGAAAACGAAATAAATGTTCTTGCTATTAACCCGAACATCAATCCAAAATATCCTGAAGACGCGCCAGATGAAATGAGAAAGAAAATTGCAGAGTGGGGAATTCCATTTCCGTATCTAATTGATGACACGCAAAATGTTGCAAAAGAGTTCAACGCTCAATGCACACCCGATATATATCTTTTCGATGCTAATAAGAAATTGGTGTATCACGGTAGGATTGATGACAACTGGCAGGAAGAATCAAAAGTAACGAAGGAAGAATTAAAAGAAGCAATCACGAATTTAGCAGTAGGAAAACCGATTTCATCCACTCAGATTCCTTCGATGGGTTGCTCGATTAAATGGCGGGAATAATAAATTGTATACTAAAGTTTAAATGGGTAATTGGAAACGCCCTTCAACAATTCCGGGCACTGTAATATCTTCGTCAAGTTCTTCCCAGCGTAGAGCGTAACCATTAAGCCGGAGAGTTACACTTTTAAGTTGTTCATCTGTTGCCTCTTTGAGAATTTTAAACCTATTTGCCGGAAAGCCAATAATTCTTCCATCTATCAATTCAACATAAATCATTCGTTTTTCAGCCCATGTGCGAATTGCAGCCGGTTCGGTTTCAATTCTTCGTTCAACGGTTATGGTACTCATTAAATTTCTCCATTAGAAAAAGATTATACTCAAACACTAATCGTTCGATTTCGCGCAACTGATGTGGGGCAATGCCCCTATTCTTTGCAAGTAGTATTGGATTAAGCCAATACTTGCATTCTCCGTTGGCTGTACTTACATGAATGTGAGCAGGTTCGTCAAGTTCATTTGAATAAAAATGAAATCTATATTGACCTATTCGAAGTACAGTCGGCATAGATTAATATACGTTTCTCCTTAATATCTTACAAGTCATTGTTACTGCAGAACATCCAAATACTTGTATATCCATCCAATCTTTTGTTGGTCGGCGCTGGCAACGTAATACCATGTCTCGTCTTTTTTTAACGTAAGTTTTCCGAGAATAAAAACTTCTTCATCTTTATAAACAGTTCCTAACTGTTTTGATTTAGTAGTCGGACTTTGACGCATGCGTATAGATGGTTCATAATTGCACTTTGCCCTTACGAATAATGTCGGCTCCTGTTTTATATAATGCGCCAATGTTCCGGAAAGAACCTGATAATATTTTAGCAGTAAAATTTCTTTCTCCGATAATGTCCCTTCGCCGCCCGATTTTTCACGAGATGTCTGAAGCTCGTCCTGAATTTCTTTCATATTCTGCAAAGTCTCGATAAGAAATCTGCGGCTTTCTATATTTTTTGCAACTTGCGCTTGCGATGCTGTCATATACAATGAATAAACAGACATAGAAACTGCCGCAATTGAAGCAATTATTGTTATGATATTTGCAAGATTAAATTTTATGCTTACAAATTGGTGACAGTGGTGGCAAACTCGTGCGCCATCCGGAATATCTAACTTGCAGTGAGGACATATATTTCGATGCGCAACTGGAATCGATCGGTTAGTATTTGGATTCATAATTTTCTCCTTCGGATCTAACGCTACACTTGTGCGAAACCCGTGCGAAAGGAATTGCAGTAGTTTGAGAATATTTCGAAGAATATCTGTTGGAAACATATCTAATCAGGAAAATTGAAAACAATGTTAATTGCAATATCAGGATGTAGACTTTGTTTTACCGGACAGGTTGATGCCGCAGCATTCAACTTGGATCGGAATTCAGTTGGAATTCCTTTCGGCATATCAAATTGAAGGACAATTTTAACGATTCTGCGCGGCGCATCTGTTGACATATGCTTTTCACCATAAATTTTGGCTCCGTCTAATTTTATATTTTCTCGATTTGCCAGTATGCCAGCTGTTGTTATTACGCATGTAGCGAGCGCAGTTATAATTAAATCGGTAGGAGAGAAGCTTTCTCCTTTTCCTTGATTATCTGTAGGCGCATCGGTTACAAGTTGAATGCCGCTTGGACCATGAATCGCCTCGCACCTTAATTCTCCTAAATATGTTATATTTTGATGAACCATAATAAATTTTCTGTTTTGCTATATACTAAAGGTTATAGCAGATAACTCTAAGCAACTCTGCTTTTCAGGGTTACGGAGAGGGGTTTATTTAAAGCAAGCGAGCTTACTTTGAGAATTGAAAATCCGATTACATTGCCAGCCGCATCGATTTTTTCCATAACGGCATCATTTGTTGTTTCTCTAAAATGCCCGGCTTTTTTCTCGAACATTACTTCAAGAAAATCCGCCTCTTTATCGAACCAAACTTTTATTTTTTTGTTACGTCCCATATCACTAATCCTTGTTTTATAGTATCAGTAAAATATGCTGTTAATATAAAATAGTTATTTTCCATTGACTTGACAACTATACATAAGAATTTATTACCGACAACAGTGTGGGAAAATATTTTATAATAAAGCAAAACATTTAAATCAGAATTTGATTGGACAACCTTCGATGGACTTAAAAGAGTCTCTTTGATCTTTCGTAACTGATGGCTCATCTCTGGATGTGATGAAACAAGGTGTCTGTAACGTTCATCTGAAAGTCTGATTATGCGTCCGAAAACATCTTTGTATTTTTTCATCACCTTAATTGTTCTAAACTTCGTTTCAGCTTTTCCATGTTTTCAGAAATATTCTTCTGTTTCTCTCGTTCTTTTTCAACGACATCTTTTGGGGCGCGTTCAACAAAATTTGTGTTGGAAAGCTTTCTCGTAATTCCATCAACTAATCCTTGCAAGCGCGCAATTTCTTTTTCGAGGCGGTTGCGTTCGGCATCCAAATCAATTATTCCTTCGAGCGGAACAAAAATTTCTGTGCCTTCAACCACTGCGCTTGCTGAAGCTTTCGGCTTCTTTAACTCTGCCGATTCCGTTGTCCATATCGGTTTTGTTTTTCCACGGCAAAGTCGGTCTATATAGTTAAGAAATCCTTGAGCATTAGCTATATTCTCTGCTGTTATTTCTGTGTGCTTATTCTGAAAATGTATAACAATTTGAATTTCTTTCGACGGTGTTACATTTAACTCGCCGCGTATGTTTCGCACTGCTTCGATAACTTTTATAATGAAGTTGAACTTGGTTTCTATTGTTTGATTTATATAGCTCTCATTCACCGAAGGGAAATCTGCCCGCATTAGTGATTGACCATTTCGCTCTGCGAGATTCTGCCATAGTTCTTCTGAAATAAAAGGCATAACCGGATGTAAAAGACGAAGCGCTTGATCAAAAATCCACAACGCCCTAGCAACAACGATGGCTTTAATTTCTCTCGGCTCTTCTCCATAAAATCTTGTTTTTACAATCTCAATATACCAATCGCAGAAGTCGTGCCAAATAAAATCGTATAACAGTTTTGTTGATTCATCAATATAAAAATGCGCAAGTGAATTGTTGAACGATTTTATTGCCTGATTGAGTCGGGAAAGAATCCACCTATCCGCAAGATCAAGATGCTCGGTTGGCAATTTGTCTAAAATTAGATTTTGATCTCCGATAATTTCTTTTCTATTCATTAAAAGAAAGCGTCCTGCATTCCAAATTTTATTTGCAAAGTTGCGGCCAAGCTCACATTTCTCTGTCGAAAACAGAACATCCTGACCAAGCGGGGAAAGATATGTTACCGTAAATCGAAGTGCATCGGCTCCGTATTGTTCAATAACATCGAGCGGATCGGGCGAGTTGCCGAGTGACTTGCTCATTTTTCGTCCCTGTGCATCGCGGATAATGCTTGTAAAATACACATCGCGAAATGGAATTAAATCGGCGTCATGCTTACGTGGCTTACCATCTTTACCCGCTGTTGCTTTCATAAATTCTATATTAGCCATAATCATCCGTGCAACCCAAAAGAAAATAATATCGGGACCGGTAACGAGCGTATCAGTTGGATTGAAGTAGCGCAAGTCTTCGTTCTCCTCTGGCCAGCCAAGTGTTGTAAATGGCCAAAGCCATGACGAAAACCAGGTATCGAGGACATCTTCATCTTGTCGAATTGGAATATCATTGCCAACGCCTAATTTTTTCCGCGCCTCTTCTTCGTTTCGAGCCGCCGTATAATTTCCATCAGGCGTGTAATAAACCGGAATTCGGTGTCCCCACCAAATCTGGCGCGAAATGCACCAATCGCGTATATTTGTCATCCAATGTTCATATACTTTTACCCATCGCTCAGGGTGGAAACGTACAACGCCTTGTTGTACAACAAGCAAGGCAGGTTCGGCAAGCGGTTTCATTTTTACAAACCACTGATCAGATAGCCACGGCTCGATGACAGTATGACAGCGATAACATTTGCCAATGTTGTGAGCATAGGGTTCGACTTTTAAAAGAAATCCTTGTTCCTCCAAATCTTTTACAAGCTTCGCTCGACATTCAAACCGATCCATTCCTGAATATTCTTTCGGAACGGAATTATTGAGATGTGATGTTTCATCAAATATATTCAATTGCTGAAGCTTATGTCTCTGACTTAGTAAAAAGTCGTTTGCATCGTGTGCCGGAGTAACTTTCATAACGCCAGTGCCGAAACTCAAATCAATATAATCATCACCTATAATTTGAAGTTTGCGATTGACGATTGGTAATATTGCGGTTTTACCAATGAGATGTTTATGCCGCTCATCTTTTGGATGAACGCATAGAGCCGTATCGCCAAGCATTGTCTCAGGACGCGTAGTTGCGATTATTGCATATTCAGATGAATCGGCAAGTTGATATTTTATATAATAAAGATTTCCGTTTGTTTCGACATGATCAACCTCATCATCGCTTAACGCCGTTTGATGCTGTGGACACCAATTGACAATATATTTTCCGCGATAAACAAGCCCCTTCTCAAAAAGTCTGATGAAGACTTCCTTAACTGCATTCGATAAGCCCTCATCCATAGTAAATCGCTCGCGTTCCCAATCGCACGAAACGCCAAGTTTCCGCAACTGTTGAATTATTGTACTGCCGTACTTTTCGCGCCATTGCCACACGATTTCTAAAAACTTTTCGCGTCCTAAATCGTGGCGATTTTTCCCCTCTTTTGCTAACGACTTCTCGACTGCATTTTGTGTGGCAATTCCGGCGTGGTCGGTGCCGGGTATCCAACAAGCTTCAAATCCTTGCATTCGCTTCCATCTTACTAATACGTCCTGTATTGTGTTGTTCAAAACATGCCCCATCGTTAATATGCCTGTAATGTTTGGCGGCGGAATCACTACCGTGAATGGAGTTTTGTCTTTATTAACCGTTGCATGGAAAAGCTTGTTTGTTTCCCAGTAGGAATACCACTTATCTTCTACATCTTTAGGATTGTAAGTTTTTGAAAGTTCCTGTGCGCTCATCTGATTTCCAATAGTAAATAAAAAGGGGGAGCAAACCGCTTCCCGCTCAATTAAAATTTACTTAATTAACGAAAAAAGCTGAATGAAATCAACGACATCAGTATATTATGTTTTGATAAAAAACACTAACTTAGTTTTGATTCAAAAATAGTGCGTTGGTCTATAAGTAAAAATATTGAGTGAAATATGAAATTAAAACAAGATAATCATTGGAAAATTTTAATTGCCCTTATACTTGGAGCGCTTATTGGTACTTTGGTCAATATTGGCATCGAAGGTAATAATAACTGGAAAGAAATTGTTAGCTCTATAATTGATACCACTGCGCATCCGATCGGTCAAATCTTTTTGCGTATTCTGTTTATTGTTGTTGTTCCACTTGTTTTTGCTTCGCTTGCATCAGGCGTTGCCGGACTTGGCGTTCTGTCTAAACTCGGCAGATTAGGCGGACGTACGTTTCTTATGTTCTTTGCCACATCAGCTTTTTCCGCTACAATCGGCATAATCTTTTTGGGGATTGTGAGACCCGGAGATGGATTCGATCCTGCCGCACGCGATATTCTAATGAAATCTTACGCGTCGCAAGCAGTAGAGATTCAATCAAAAGTAGGAACGGTTGTTCCCACCGGAGCGCTTGCGATTGTCAATCAGTTGCTTGATATGTTTATACCGCGCAATATCGTAAAAGCAATTGTCAATATGGAAATGATTCCATTGATTGTTTTTTCGCTTTTGCTTGGCGCATCGTTAACAAAAATCACCGAAGAAAAAAGACTTGCTTTTATTAAATGGCTCGATGCTATAACCGACGCAATGATTACAATTGTCGGGTTTGCAATGAAGCTTGCGCCATTAGCCGTTTTTTGCTTAATATTTTCTGTAACCGCGCGCTTTGGGTTAGAGCTTTTACAGAAACTCGGTATTTATGTTTCTATTGTTTTGGTAAGTTATTCAATTGTAATATTTGTTTTTTATCCGATAATTTTAAAAATATTGACTAATCGAAAACCATTTGTTTTTTTACGCGATGCAATGCCGATAATGGTTACGGCGTTTTCACTTTCATCAAGTAATGGAACATTACCAACAACAATTCGAGTATCTGAAACTACACTCGGTATTCGGCATAAGATAGCTTCGTTTGTTTTACCGCTCGGAGCCACGATGAATATGAATGGAACTGCATTGTTCGAAGGCGCCGCTGTGCTTTTTATTGCGCAGGTATTTGGAATCGAGTTGTCTATTTCTCAGCAAATTTTAGTCGTGGCTTTATGCGTAATTTCTGCAATAGGGGTTGCTGGAGTTCCCGGCGCGTCGCTTCCGCTTCTGATGATCGTTATGGCGCAAGTTGGCGTTCCTCCGGAAGGATTAGCAATTATACTTGGCGTAGATAGAATTTTGGATATGGGAAGAACGGTTGTAAATGTAACGGGCGATGTAGTCTGCGCCGCTTATGTGAATGAGGTTGAAAAGGATGTGTAATAATATTTCTTACAAAGAAACGATTCAATTACATAGGACTATAATTTAATCTATATTATAGTCATAATTAGTAAGGAGAAATTATGAAATTAAGCAAGACTGTAAAGCCGATAAGCTATTTAAAAACTCATGCCTCAAAACTTATCCGAGAAATTACAGATACACAACGAACGCTAATTGTCACACATAATGGCGAAGCGAAAGTAGTTGTACAGGATATTCGATCTTATGAAAAGATGCAGGAGACCCTTGCCTTATTAAAAATATTAACAGGCAGCAAACTGAACATTAGAAAAGGCAAAGTAATTACTATTGAGAAAAACTTTGAAAGCCTGGAAAAGAGAATAAGAAAATTCAAGAATGAAAAAGTATAAGGTTATCTTTGATAACTATGCAGAAGAGGATCTGTTTGAAATTTACACTTTTGTAGCATTGAATGATTCTATTGAGCACGCCGATAAACTTTTCGAAGCTTTTAAAAAAACCTGTTACACATTAAGATCATTACCGCTCAGAGGACGAATTCCACCAGAACTGTTTGAGATCGGTTGTGGAGTTTAGGGAGTTAATCCATTCTCATTATCGAATATTTTACTCAATAGATAATGACATGGTCTTTGTTCATTTTATTTTAGATGGTAGGAGAGATATTCAGACAATTTTACAGGAAAGAATGTTTAGATAATATGATGTAAATATTTATTGTGAGACTGCGGTTAACAAATAATGCTAAGCGGTCTGTATTTGAGAGGGTAACACTATCGGTGGTTGAACAATTTCATGTTTCTCGACAAGTTCTCTTGCAAGTTCCAAGTAAGCAAGCGTGCCTTTAGATGTAGCGTTGAATAGAATAGATGGTTTCCCGTAAAAAGATGCTTCAGTTAAATGAGTGTTCTTAGGGATGATCGTTCTTATAAGGTGCTTACGGAAGCGTAATTGAAGTTCTCTATCTGTAATTTCCGTAACTTTTGTGTGCGGCTCGTACATAGTTTGTAGAATGCCTTCTATGTGAAGCGTTTTATTTGCCGCTTCTCGTATCCAGTCAAAATACTTAAATAGCTTTTCAATACCTTCTAAAGAAAAATGACCAGATTTTATCGGAATTAAAACCGAATCCGCGCAAGTCAAAGCGTTTGTTGTTAGTCCGCGAAGAAATGGGGGAGTATCAATAATCACATAATCATATTGGGGCGCAACAGTGCGAAGAACATTTTTTAGTAGAGTGCGATTTTCTGATAATCGCATCATTCGTTCTTCTGCTTGATTAGTTGTGATGTTGGCTGGTATAAAATCTAAGAAAGCAAGATCTGTTCTATGGATTACCTGTGCAATTGAGCGTATAAAGTTGAAAACCTCGTAAAGACCACCTTTTGTTTTTTCCGGAGTGAAACCAAGCGACATACTGCAAGCGCCAAAAGGATCAGTGTCAATTAACAACACACGTTTTTCTAATACAGCAAAACTTGCCGCCAAGTTCACTGCAGTTGTAGTTTTACCAACTCCGCCTTTTGGTATCGCTATAGTAATGATTTTTGTCAATTTAATATTTAG
The DNA here is from genome assembly GCA_037446575.1 of Ignavibacteriales bacterium. Lineage (GTDB taxonomy): Bacteria > Bacteroidota > Ignavibacteria > UBA10030 > UBA10030 > JBBIII01. The sequence continues at coordinate 9,954 of JBBIII010000033.1, read as the reverse complement.
TAATCAGTCGTCAGTTATCAGTTGTAAGTTTTCTTTGAAACTTATTCTTTCTTTATATCAATTTTCCCAAAATATATCCTATTACAATTCCCACTATCAAAGTAACGGTTGCCATTCGATAATTGATTACGTCTTTAGAATAACCTCTTTTTATTGCAACAATGGATACAATATAACCAATACCATTTAAAATCCAAATAAAAGGAAGGGCGAGTACTTGTGCAATCAATGGACCGACCAAAGGAACTAAACCTATCCATGCAATAAGCGCCGCAAATGCTTGACCCACAATACCTACTAATAAAATAATGGCGGCAATAATTTCAACGTCAATGCCAAAATAAACGCCTAACACTATTGCGCCGATGATAATAAACCATGCAAAAATCGCATTTTCGTAATTCGAGAAAAATTCTTTCCACTTCATATTATTGAATACTTACCGATAATGTTGTTTGAATTTTACCATCTGTCGTTTTTAGATAGGCGTCTAATTTATCGCCATGCTCAACTTTTGAAACGCCTTCGGGCGTTCCAGTATAAATTACATCGCCTCGTTCAAGAGTAATGAATTGTGAAATATAAGAAATCAATGCTTCTACAGGAAAGATTTGTTTATTTGTAGCGCTCGATTGTCTTAAATTGCCATTAATTCTTAGTTCAATGTTTAATGAAGATGGATTTTTTATTTGTTGAGACGGAACAAATTCCGAAAGCGGCGCAGAAGTATCAAATCCTTTTGCAAGCGTCCAGGGCAGACCTTTTTTCTTTGCTTCCAATTGAATATCGCGCATAGTCATATCGAGTCCTACACCATAACCTGCTACATGTCTCAACGCTGTTTTTTGCGAGATATTTTTTCCGCCTTCGCCAATCAGGACAGTCAACTCAACTTCGTGATGAACTTCGTTCGATATTTCGGGAATTATAACTTTTTCGCCATTATAAATTATTGCGCTTGGCGGTTTCAGAAAAAAAACAGGTTTGGTCGGCGCTTCAAACTTCATCTCTTTTACATGCTCTGCATAATTCTGTCCGATACAAATAATTTTGCCTACAGGAATTTCATCGGTTGAATTTTGCAATTTTACAAATTTCAATTTCTAATTCTCCATTTTGTGCAGAATAATATAAAGAAGCGCCAATTGATTGGCAAATTGAATATTGATCCCATTACATTTTATTAACCAATATTTTTTAAGTAGATGCTTATTCGCAAGTCGGAGCGTTTATATTAGAAGATTATTGAATTCCCATATTTAGATTTTCGATTTGGATTGAATTAAAATTAGGAATAGGCATTCCATCGGTTTGAAGAATTTGTAGTTTTGAGGAATTTATTGTGAACGAAATATTGCCGGCATTTTTTGCTCTACACTTCAATTTGAAAAGCGCGCCACTGCCATTTGAAATATTGCCGCTGTTTGCAGTATAAGTGATTCCAAAGCTAATAGTTCCATTTGTATTATTCACTTTTTTTAGCGTAAGTATAGAATTCCCTGAAATATATGAACCCGCAATAAAATCCCGAACGAAAATTTTATCTTGCGGAAAACTTAATTCAATCGCAGTTCCAAAAACATTTGTCATATTGTAATATACAACCAGTACCTCTAATCGATTTCCATTTTTAATAGTTGCAACGTTCGAGTGAACGGTGGCGGCAAATTTTTCTGTGTTTGTCGGATAATTCCACAGCTCGGCTGAAATAGCAGAAAAAACAACGCGAATTGTTTGATTGGAAGTAACATTCAAAAAAGTATAACCATTCAATGAATCTACCTCCTTTCCATCTACAAAAACTGTGTCTATACAATATCCATTATTAGGTGAAAAAATAAATCTTTGTGATTTTCCCGATTCTAAAACAACCGGAGTAGAAGGAATTATAGTTCCATTCTGCCCGGCTGTTGGCGTAATAGTATATGTGGCATCATCCGATTTCACGGGACTGCTTTTATCGCAACCTCCAAATAAAAAGAAAAATATTCCGATTACAATAATAATTTTTTTCATTGCTTTTCTAAATTATGATTATTTAATAAGAATCATACGTTTTGTTTCAGAAATCGTTCCGGCTGTCATTCGATAGAAATATACGCCAGTTGGCATAGGTTGCATTGAATTTGACGCATTAAATGTAACGCTATATTTTCCGGCTTGTTGAAACTCGTTTATTAAAGTTGCAATTTCTCTTCCTAACAGATCGTACACTTTTAGGACGACATTGGAATTTTTCGATAATTGATAACTAATACTTGTAGAAGGATTAAATGGATTCGGATAGTTCTGGTTTAGAATTAACTTTGTTGGAAGAAAATTGCTCTCTTCATTTTTCAAGTTATTTAAATAAGCAGATATTGCATTTCGGATTGCCAACATTGGTTCGCTCGGATAATTTTTATCTATCTCTTGAATCAATTCTAAACAAATTGCGCTTTGAATGTATCCGGTCGGCACACCACCGGAGATAGTCGCTTTCCAGTTTTGAATAATTGCGATAACATCGTTTGAATCTACAACGCCATTGCCATCACAATCGGCGTGACAAGCAGGCAGAGGAGTCCATTGTTGGCTGATAAATTGCTTATTCCATGCAATGGATCTGCCAATTCGAACTGCCCCTGTTTTCCCGTAGTATTGGCCAATTGGCAAAATATCTCTTTCATCAACTATACCATCGCTGTTTGCATCGCCAGGATACACAGCCAAAGGAAAACTTACATATGCTCTTACTAAATAATATACAATTGAATCGCCGGTGCTATTAATTGTATAATAGTACCAATTTGGTCCGCTTGATGAACCAGAAGAATATGTAAAACTTGTAGGACCATTTCCCAATGGTCCGTGTGTAGCCATAACGTAATTATTATTTGTGCCAGCATAAGCGCCATCCATAATAAATCCAACTGCAAAGGGTGTATTCGTGCTGATGTTTCTGGATCGAAGATCAATAGTTGCCCAATTAGGCCAAGGAACAGGATAAGGAACGCTGGGCGTAGATAATCCTGTTGTTGTAAGATTTAGCGCTAAAGGTTCGCCTAACGGCGATGGCCTTACGACGCCGCTTGATTTCCAAATTCCGCCACGAATGGCGCTGTTACGCCTTACTCCGACTCGAATGGAATCGAGCCGCCCCTCAGGCACAGCGTTAAAAATAACGCATACCGTATCATTTGCGGCAAGCTGATATACTCCAATTGGTTCTGTATAATCATACCGCAATTCTATAGATTTACTTTGTCCTGATGTTTGATATGTGAACGAGTAAGGAGAATTCGCATTTAAATTCATTATAGCAAAATGAATTTCAGTATATCTGTTTCCAAATTCCGGCTCGGAAAATTCTACTGCATTAGTTACATTGAGAACGCGTTTATCGGATTGCCCAATTTCTATCGCTTTAATAATTAAGGAAGGATTACTAACTGTAAAAGTCGCTTTTAATTGAGAGCCATTTTTAAAAGAAATATATCGCACAGCGTAATTTTCCACAATGCTGTTTGAGAGTGTTACATTAGGATCGTAAAAAATAATATCAGAACACTTTGGCAAGTTTGGATAAATATATCCGTATCGAGTATCAATATTTCTATCGTCTAATACATTGGCAATGAACCAGTTTTGGAGTATATCGGTAAACCTTAAACTTGAACCTGATGCTTGAAGCCCGGCATTAATTCCATCTGCTCCGATTAATGTGCTTGCAACAATATTTTTAAAAACTCCAATTCCTGCTTGATCTCGAATGTAAAGGGCAAACCTTGCGGCTCTGGAGTAATCATTAAGCACTTTTGTCATATCGCTTCTGCGCCAATTAAACAGCGATTGATTTGGCTCACTGGCATAGAGCGTAGGATTATAGATCGGAAAGCCGCAAGTAACCTCTGAAATTAAAGAGCACCCTTCATTAATAAATGTAATTTCATTGCGATCGTAGTTGAAATGAATCATATGCTGAAATTCATGAGCTAATGTAGAGACTCCGTTCATAAGACCATTTGTGGTAGTTAGATTTTGCGGGTTGGTATCTATGAAAAAAATTTCAGCAAAATTACTAGTTGAATAACCAGGTTGTGATGGATTGATTTGATTGAAAGAATAAAAATATCCGACAACATATCCGCCAGTTCCTGTATATCCATCAATTATATCGAGCAGAAGTATTATGATTTTGGGGTCGTTATCTACATCTGGTGGAAAGCCAAAAGTTTCTGTATTGATTTGGTAAATCCCTTTTGTTGGATTTGCGGGTGTTTTTGAATCGAAATATGCGCGCATGGAATCTACCGCGCTTTGATTGACTTTGCCGGATGACCAGCTCGTGTTTTCTACAAAGATATAACAATTAGTTCCAACAGCCCGGCATGTTGAAGGCACTTGATACCTAGTATAATCTGTTAAATTATCTGCATACCAAGTTTTGGAATCGCCTACATTAAAGTTCCACGCACTCCTTTTCTTTAGAGCGGTCGATTTCATCGCTTCGGGATTATGATCTAAAAATTTCCTCACCTCAAGTTCTTGTTTCCAAAGTATGTCTGAGCCGTGTATCGGAAAATTTATCGCCGATGTATTCGATTCATTCTCATTTGTAACAATAATCTGAGAATTAATGTTTGTTGCAGTTAACAAGATTGTTAAAATCAAACTTCCTAATCGCCAACGAAAATTACATAACATTGAAAGGTCTCCATTATTTTATAACTTAGAGTTGATTGATTTTGGGAATTTGCAGGCGATTAAGAAAAATGAACTTATAAAAAGCGCGCATATATATCTGATTGTTAATGGAATGTCCATGAGTTTCGTTTCCTTGATTAATATAGAGAAGTTGAAATTAAAGAACAAGTTTAAGAATTTATATGATGGTAACTGCAAGACATAGTCTATTTCCAAGTCCAAACGAAGAAAATATAAGCGAGTCGGAAGCGAATGCGCCGTAAGCAATGCTTATGGTAAAGCTATCGTATGGCGGATATTAAAGCATGTTGTGAATTATACTTGAATATTCTTTATATCAGATAAATTTATTTTATTAGCATGAACTTTTTTGTTGATGAAAAGTGTCCGGCTTCTAATTTATAAAAATATATGCCGCTTGGGAGGGCAGATGCGTTAAACCGTACTTCGTAGCTTCCTGCTTCTTTAAACTCATTTACAAGTGTTGTTACTTCGCGACCGAGAATGTCATATATTTTTAAGGAAACATACGTCCTTCCGAAGGTCTGTGAGGAAGATTTTGCACCTTCGGAAAGTATCATCATCGGAATATCATATTTAATGGTTGTCGTTGGGTTAAATGGATTTGGATAATTTTGGCTGAGTGAAAATGTTAGCGGAATATTATTCGACACTTTAACATCTGTTGCAGTGTTTGCTTGGAACGAATAAATGGTTTTCTCATTAGATTGATTTGTTACTGAAATTAATAATGTCGTATACGTAGAACCAAAGCCAGAAGGATTGTAAGCAACTCCTTTAGTTATTGATTCAACGCGCGAACTACTACCAGTGGAAATACCTTTAATTATAATTGAACCGCCACTGGAGACAAGTACTGAAATCGGATTGTTTATTGAGAATTTTATGTATTGTGTTCCGTAAGGTTCTAATGTATCCTGCTTTGTAGCTGCAGTTGTTGTTGAATACGAAAATTTTGGTAATGGGTAAATTGAAATATTTGTTGTAAATCCGTATTTCAAATCAATATTTTTATTATTCAAACCGGTTGCAATTGAAAAATTGTTTAGAATATCAAGAAACCGTAAAGATGAACCAATTGATACTAATGCGGCATTATATCCATCAATTCCATTGCTTTTGTTCTGAACAATCTTTTTTGTGAGATCACTGCCGAACTGTTCTATAAGGTACCAAGAGAACATTGCGGTTCTTGAATAATCTGGTAAAGGGTTTCCAGTTAAGTTCCAGCTTGTAAAATCAACATTTACTTTGGCATAATAATCTTCCGGACTTCGGAGCTGGTAACCGCATAGCACGCTTGCGCATTCCGACATGCCTTCATCCACAAAAGCAATTTCGTCCATGTCGTAATTCCAATGAATCATGTGTTGAAATTCATGAGCTGTTACCAATGCGGCATTATTAATTCCAGCGATCGTAGATAGATTTGCCGGATTTGCATCTATATAAAATATTTCTGCCTCGTTTGAATGGCGTGATGTTCCTAAATAATATTGTACGTCTGCCTCTGAATATTGATTTATACTATAAAAATAACCTGCAACGTAAGCGCCTGATCCTGAGAATCCATCCTTAATATCCAAAATTAGAATGATAATTTTTGGATCGCTATCAACATTTGGTGGGTTGCCAAAGTAAGAAGTAGCAAGTTGATAAATTCCTTTGGTTAGATTAGCTGGTGTTGCGACTTCAAATGCTTTTTTAATAGAATCAACGGCGGCTTGATTAACTCGTGTATTCCAAATTGCGTCTTCGACAAATATATAACAATTCGTGCCAACTGCTTTACAGGTAGACGGCACAGAATATTCTTTATTGTAATTAGGATCGCTTGGATTCATATTAGTAGCCCACCAAGATCTCGTTTGCCCAATCGTAAAATTCCAAGCGGTCGCTTTTGGTAAAGAAGCTTTCAGACTATTCTGTAATTTTTCACGAATAGCTGGATCAATTTTTGCCCATTGCTGTATTAATATATCTGAACCGGGAATTGGATAAATATTTCCTGAAGTTTGAGCGGATATATCTCCCCCCAAAAAAGCTGAACAAAGCAATAACAATTTAATTTTCCTATACATATTTTTGTCTTTCTTACTGTTCTTTGTATGAGCTAATAACAATATTATTGCCTATGGGCGTTTTGTTTAACTTTCCTGTTAGCGTAATATTTCTGTTTTGTAAATTCCATAACTGCCTATAGAGGGTTGTATCGCCTTTAATTTCATATACAATAGTATCTGCAACCTGTACAGCTAATTTTGTAAACGGCTCATTCCCAATTACAATTATTTGTCCGCTTATCGTTGTTTCGCCGGTGGAAATACTTTTGTTAGATGAACATTGAATAATGAAAAAAATGAGTATTAGAGGGAAAAATCGAAGTTTCTTCAAAATTTATCCTTTTATTAAATTTATTTTGAACAATATAGGCAAGCTCCAATTGATGCGCAATGTTTCAGGTCAATTATTTTCATCTCCTTGTTCAAGGAAAAAAAATCAACTATCTTACAATAAATCAAAAATCATTAAATCACTAAATAATCAAATCTAAATGGCTACTTATAAAGAATCCGGAGTTGATATTGATGCAGGCGAAGAGCTTGTACGCAGAATTAAACAACCTGTTCGCTCAACTTTTAATCGTAACGTTCTTGCCGATATCGGTATGTTCGGCGGGTTTTATCGGGCTGATTTCAAAGGAATAAAAAAACCGGTGCTTGTATCGAGTGTTGATGGAGTCGGCACAAAGTTAAAAATTGCTGTTCAAATGAATCGCCATGATACAGTTGGGCAGGATTTAGTAAATCATTGCGTAAATGATATACTCGCTTGCGGAGCAAAACCATTATATTTTCTTGATTACTATGCAACGGGAAAGTTATCTCCAGATATTGCGGAAAATGTGATTCTCGGTTTTGTAAAAGCATGTAAAGAAAATGACTGTGCTCTCATTGGCGGCGAAACAGCGGAAATGCCGGGTATGTATAATGCCGAAGATTATGATATTGCCGGAACAATAGTCGGTGTTGTTGATGAAAAGAAAATCATAAATGGGAAGAAAATTAAGAAGGGGGATTTGTTAATTGGGCTTCCTTCAACTGGATTGCATACGAATGGTTATTCGCTTGCAAGGCGAGTATTATTAAGTAATTTTAAAGTAGACACATATTTAGATGAACTTGGCGCTACTGTTGGCGAATCATTGCTCTCCATTCATCGTTCTTATCTTAAAGTCATTTACCCAATTTTACAACACCCAATCGGCGGCGCAATTTATGGACTTTCTCATATAACAGGCGGCGGCATCGAAGGAAATACTTTACGTATAGTTCCAAAAGGATTAAAGCTTAAAATTGATTGGAACACTTGGAAACGACCGGCAATTTTTAATCTTATTCAACACATTGGTAGCGTGCCAGAAATGGATATGAGACGTACGTTTAATTTGGGCATCGGACTTGTTTTAGTTGTAGACATGAAAAAAGTTGATACAATTATTAATCTACTAAAGAAGAAAAAAGAAAAGCCAATTGTAATAGGCGAAATAACAAAGAGTATATAAAGAAGGAATAAAATAAATGGATAATGTATTTCACGAGAGCTTGACAGTCATTCAAGCCATTCAATTAATACTTGCGCCGGGCGTTATGATAAATGCTTGCGGACTTCTGTTGCTTGGTATAAGTAATAAATTCACAAGCGTTTTAAATCGTATTCGAGCATTAACAGAAGAAAAACGCCATTTGGTGATGCGAGCTGGCGATAAAGATTTTAGCGCTTTAGAAACTCAACGTTTAGAAAGCGTAACGCGTCAAATAACCGGATTATTAGGGCGCGCTCAAGCGATTCGTAATGCTGTGTTTTGCTATTTTATAGGCGTCGGATTAAATGTATCTACATCTTTACTCATCGGCGTGGATTTTTTTGCCGCATTTAGCTTTCTGCAGATTCCGATAATAATAATGTTTTTATTAGGAATGATTTCTGTATTTGTTGGCGTAATTTTTGGCGCAAGAGATACGCTAAAAGGATATGAAATTGTAAAATTTGAAGTGCAGGTGGATGAATAAATATTCTTAGGCGTTTAGTATGAATGTAGAATGTTCCCCAAAAATATTATTTATCTCTTCTTTCTTTGCACCCTTCATTCAAGATGATTTGGATTTCTTTAAAAAAAAAAATAAAGTACGCCAATGTATCGGAGCGGGTTTTTTTCAAGTCCTGAAAATTATTACTTCTTGTTTTTATTCTGATATTGCTTTTTGTTGGTTTGCCTCCACTTATTCGTTTATTGCAGTTATTACCATGAAAGTACTTCGTAAAAAGTCTATCATTGTGATTGGTGGTGTTGATGTAGCTAAAGATGATGAAATAGGCTATGGAATTTGGTTGGTACCATGGAAAGCAAAACTAATAAAATTTGCAATAAAAAATGCCGATAAAATTATTGCATTGGATATAAGCTTGGCAGAAAAAGCTTGTCAACTTGCTGAATACAATGGAGAAAATATCGAAATCGTTCCTATGGGCTATGATATTGAATTTTGGGTAATCTCTGATAGCAATAAATCGAAAAGTGTTATAACCGTTGCTAATGTTAACGATAAAAAACGGTTGCTTGTTAAAGGAATAGATAATTTAATAGAGACGGCTCGATTATTACCAAGGATTGAATTTTTAATTATTGGTATATCGAAAGAGGTTGTTCTAGATTATAATTTACCCATGAATGTTAACATTATAGGCACAATCGACAGAGATCAATTATTACCTTATTATCAAAAAGCAAAAATATATTGTCAGCCGTCTCGTCACGAAGGCATGCCAAATGTTTTATGTGAAGCAATGTTATGCGGATGTATTCCGGTTGCAACAAATGTTGGCGCAACAAAGAATATTATTGGCAATATCGGAAAGATTACCGAAAAAAGCGATGTGCAAGCCCTCGCTGATGCAATTCAGTATTGCATAGAAATCCCAGAAGAAAAAAAATATGAACTAAGAAATAGAATCGTTGAAAAATTTCCGAAGGAGAGACGTGAATCAGAATTATTTAGAATAATTAAGGAACTTTCTTTTTGAAACGACTCTCAAAAAATATACTCTCTCTCTTTTCCGCAGATGTTGGTCGTAGAATATTAGGTTTCTTTTCAGTGGCTTATCTTGCACGTGTTTTAGGGATGGAAGATTTTGGCGCTATAAATATTGGCTTTGCAGTGCTTGCCTATAGCATGGTTTTAGGGG
>JBBIII010000032.1:4036-25803 GCA_037446575.1 Ignavibacteriales bacterium | reverse complement strand
CAGGAAAAGAAACAGTGCCGTTTGATACTGTTGAAGAAGGTCTTGATTGGTTAGTGGGGGAATAAAAGCATTACCGCGAATTTATAATACCACTGTTCGTAACTTTGTCAAAGTTTTCTTTCCTAGGCTAATATGACTTTGACAAAGTTATCAAACAAAAATATCTTCATTCAACATTTTTAGAATCAGAAAGAAGCAATTCCAAAATACCTATTATCCGTTTATCATAATGAAAGCGAAATATTAGGTAAAGAGAATGTGCTATCAATAAAATCCCTATAGTTAATAATAACCATTGTGGCCAAAGTAAATCATGTAATTTTGGCAACGAAATACTTAAACCAAGCGTAAATATTCCAGCCAATAACTCGCCTATATATCCGATATAGGAAAATCGGTTAGACGCATTTTTTATTCTGAACTGCTTAAGCGCCTCGAGTTCTTTTCGTGATTGTATAATTAATGATGGTTCCATTGGTCCTCCGCGGAATTATTTCTTGAATATATTTTTAATTGCATCTTTTGCTTTCTTAGTAGCATCGTCTACCTGTTTCTTCTTTTCCTGCTCTATTCGATCTTCAATTTCTTTCTTCTTTGTTTCGACCATTGCAAGTTTTTCATTAACCTGATTTTCATATTCCTTAACTTTGCTCATAACCATTTCGCGCTTCTCGTTATATAAGTTTTCAGCCTCAGCGCGCTTTTCAGCTATCTTGGCATTTAATTTATTTTGAATGTCCCTACGAATTTTTTCAATTTCTGCTCCGATAACTTGTTTTGTGCGCGAAGCAAGCCGATCATCCAAATCAGTCTCAAAGGCAACATCAAATTTATTTTCACTCTTCCACATTCGTAAATTCACTTTAAACCCAGTAATCGGCGCAAGAACATCGCGTACAATTCTTTCCACAATTCCTTTCGGCTCGCGATTAAACTCTAAGCTCATATTTGTGAAATTTATGCCTGTATTGGAATTGAACTTATTTCCCGGAACCTCTACAATTATTGAAGCATTAGCGATCGAATTAGTAATCCTTGCTGGTAGAAAATCAGAATTGCCCAGAGACATTTTGTTAATAGGCAGTCCGGTTAAAATAGCTTTATAATTATCAACAGCAAGCTCTTTGCGCCTGTCGAACGATGCGCCTAACGCCAACGTGGTTGTTCCGCCCTTTGTTGCGGAAAGATCAACAGTAAGCGGGAAACCGGTAATTCGCTGATCATTTGTAATATTTAACACCTCGCCCTTTGCATAGAAATATTGCGGATCTTGCTTTTGGTCAGTTCCGCCTGAAACATGTATTTTCTTAACCCAAAATTTAGGATAAGCGCGTTCAACAGGAAAATGAATATTCTGTCCTTCAAAACGCTTTGGCTTTTCGATAGGCGGCTTGGAAGATGTATTTTGAATTTTACTCTTTGCCATATCAACATAGCCGAGATATTCATAAGCTTTGTTGAGAATATCTTTGCCCAACAACATTTCAGCAAGACCTTTCATAGAAATGTCTGGTAATCGTGCCATATTTAGAACGTTCCGAAAATCCTCTTTTACTAAGTCGTCTAATTCTTTAAACGAATCGGTGAAATTATTTACGCCGGTTGTTAAAACAGCTTTTCTTTCGTTGAACGAATTTTTTACGTCTGAAGCATCTTTCAAAATTGACTTTGCATTATCAAGCGCATCATTAGCAGATTTTAAATCCTTGATATTGCCGATGTTGATTGATTTGGTTCTGCTTTCAATTTCAGATAATTTGACTTTTGATTTATCAAATTCATCAAGAGTAGTTTGCCACTGAACGCTTGCGTTGTTTATTTGCGATTTCAGCGAATCAATTCTGCGATAAGTAGCTAAGTTGTTAGGATTTAGCAAGCTGTCTGTGTTTAATTCACGTTTAAGTTTTTCTATATCGAAAGATGGCGCTGATTTAGAATCTTTTGGGGCAAGCGATGGTTTTGCATCTTCAACTAATGATTGTTGAAATTGCCCGGTCGAATCTGTGAGCGAAATTTGCTTGCCAGTTTTATCTGATAACTTTTCTTTTGGTTTAGGAATAGAACCATCTGTTGAGCGTTTAGTGCCAAAGATTAAATTGTTCATTTCCATAGTTTCTACAATATATTTGCCTCGCAAGAGTTGACCAAAATTTAGGGCAAACTGAACTTTGCCCGTCTCAAATAAATTTGTCCAACCGTCATTTGGGTCTGCAACCTGCAATCGAGTAAAATCTATTCCGATTGGGTTAATAGTAATCCGCAAATTGTCTATTTCAACTTTTGCTCCAACGACTTTTTCACCGGCATATTCGAGCCCTGATTCAATCCAGCTATCTAAAAATAAGTAGATAGTAACAAACAAAAGAAAAGCCGGCACTAAAACGAAAAAAACAAAATTCTTTCTCATAACACGCCTCCCAGACTGCGGATTTTTTGATAAGTCTGCACTATCCAGCTTTTACTGATAACCTGATAGATTTTCATTTTCTCTATCCGCGCGCCTATAGTTGTGCGGTAGGCAATTACGAACTTCTTCATTCCAAAATAAATTGCGGGAAACAAAATAATTGCCGCTACGAAACTTCCCATTACAACAGTATTATTGAATCGTGTTAGAGGCGCGATAGGAGCATTGTAAAGCGCTATCCACATCTCTCTCAATCCGTCAATTTGAACAAGTAGATAATAACCAAGCTGATGGAAAAGAGGATCGAATATAAACGCAAATAAACCGAATATCATCAATGCAAGCGTAACGGCAGATAGATTGACATCTAAGATTAATATTATTATCCAGACAACCATTCCTTGCAAAGTGAACATTGGTGATAAGCCGAGAATTGAGCCGAAAGCAAATCCGCCGGCGACCTGTGCCGGAGTTTGTCCTTCGCGCATTATTTTTATGAAGTTCGTTAATATTTTTAACCAGAACATTTTTGCCCTCTTTTATTGGTTTAACTTGTAAAACAAGATAGTGCTTACAAAAATTTCTTTCAAGCAATTCTAAATTTTTTGAAAAAGGAAAATATACTCATGCTTAAAGACATAAAATCCGCCTACTAAAGCTCGATATCGCCAGAGTTCCTGTTGGTTTCGCTTTGCCTTTGTCTGATTAAAATTCTTTACGATAATGGATTTTAATCTGAAGCCGTGCCGCAAAACTTCCTGCATTGTTAAGAATCCGAGTGGAACCCATTCGCGCTCACAATATTTATCGCCAATTACAAAAGCGAGATATCTGCCGTTATCTAAGACAGACGCACAATTTTGGATAACTGTTCCAAAGTTATTTAGAAAATCTTCTAACGATTTAGCGTTAGATAGGTCGCGTATATTTTTGCTGAATTTAATTATATCCCAGTAGGGAGGGTGCACAAGAGCGAATTGAACTGATTTGATTCGCCGCTTTTTGAGTTCTTTTGAAAAATTTAGATGGGTACTATCCCCGTTGATGATAGTGAACTTATTGTTAGCTACTTGATTTTCTACAGTAATTTTTGAAAGAGCTTTTTTATAGATTGATGGCTGTAATTCAATCCCGACGCCGTTTCTTCCGAGTCGTTTGCATTCTATCAAAGTCGTTCCACATCCAAGGAAAGGATCTAAAACCCATTCGTTGCGCTTTGTGAATCTTCTGATAAGTTGATTTGGAATTTGCGGAACAAAATTTCCCCAATACTCAGCAGAATGAGAACCGGCTCTATCTCTTTTATCTAAAATCCATAAACTGTCTGTAATAATATCATCGTAATCCTTCCAGCGATTTAGATTTAGGTCGTTTATTGAAGAGGTTTTTATTTCGTTGAGACCTTTAATTAGTCGTTTAATATAGTAATGTGCCCGCTCGATTGTTTGTGAGTCTAAAATTTGCTGAAGTTCGGCGTCTGAAATACTTTGACAATTTAAGGAAGAAATTTTTGATTTGAGGCGTGATAAACTGCGCAACTTAAGCAAAGCTGTAAGATTTTTAGATAATTGGCTTTTCATAGTGAAATAATTTACAAATGAAGTTCATGAAAAGCTATGAAGAAAGGAGTAAAACAATAAGTTATAACTTGCCCATGTAACTTTGAGTTATAATAAACTATTTTGTAAGTTCATATATTAGACAAGAAATACTTTGAAAGTTTAGCTGGAATTTTAGGTGCTGATGGTGATATGCTTAAAGGATTGATGGAAGCCAAGAAAAAGGAGCGCAAGGAAAAATATTAGAGCGAATTCGCTTGCCAGTAAGAGTATTCGTTATAGAAAATTTATTACATTAATTTTATCGAAATAGCAAAGAAGAAAAGAGGGTAATAAATCCGATGGCAAAACATAAGCAATTGACAATTGAAAGATTTAGAGCAAAGTTTGCACAAGTAAAAGAAAAAGGTTGGGTCAAGTCGAAAAGAAAGGGCCCAACCGGTATAGGACAGACATTAGAACAACTGCTCAGCATAAAAGAAAACAATGTTGCCTTACCAGACTTAGGCACAATAGAACTTAAAACACATCGTATCGGCTCATCTTCAATGATTACTTTGTTCACGTTTAATAGAAAAGCATGGAAAATGAATCCGCTTGCCGCTATCAAAAAGTACGGAACGCGTGATAATGAAGGAAGACTAGGAATGTATTTCACCATGGCGAGAACGCCAAACAGCATGGGACTCTTTCTTAATGTTGATGAGACAGCAATTTCAGTAAGACATGTCTCAGGAGAAATTATCGCAGAATGGCAATTGGAAGCTTTGGCAAAGAGATTTATGCAAAAAACGCCGGGGCTGGTGCTTGTTAGCGCTTTTAGTGAAATGCGCGGAGATACGGAATGGTTTAAATATGACAGAGCACAATTGCTTACAGAAACTTCAACGAATATTATTCATAATCAACTTGTGTCGGGTAATATCTTGGTAGATTTAAGACTGCACGATAAAGGCACTTCAGCCAGAAATCATGGTACAGGATTCAGGGCGACCGAAGATAAGCTCACATTACTGTTCAAGAATACTACGGAACTATAAGTGCGAAGAGCTAAACAACTAAATTTGCTTGATGAACAAATTGTTACCATAGAAGATGATTGGACATTCAATGGTGCGTCAACTCGTGAGTTAACGCATTGTTACCATGATTATCCTGCACGTATGATACCGCAGGTGGCATCCAAATTGATCGAGCTTTATGGCAACAAGGCAAAAACCCTTTTTGATCCTTACTGTGGAAGTGGGACATCGCTTATAGAAGGATTACTTCGGGGAATTGATACCGTTGGTACAGATCTTAATCCGCTTGCAAGACTAATTGCAGAGGCCAAGACAACAATTCCCGATTTGTTCATATTAGAGCATTGTATTAAGCAGTTTAATGATTTCATATTGCGCTCCCAACCGATCAAGTTGGACAAATCACCAATCATTCAGGGAATAAAAAACATTGATTTCTGGTTTAAACCTCAAGTCATAGAAAAATTATTACGATTAAAAGTTTTCATTGATACAATTGAAGATGATGCTGTCCGACTCTTCTTCAAGGTTGCGTTTAGCGAAACCATTCGTGAATCATCAAATACAAGAAATGATGAATTCAAATTGTATAGGTATGATCCAGTAAAGTTGAAACTCTTTGACCCTCAGGTGTTCTTTATTATGTCGTCAAAGCTAAAGAGAAATCGACTAGGATTAGAAAAATATATTGAAACCATCTGTAAGTTTAAAAACTTGCCTACGGCAAAGATTTGTGGATTTAATACAGTAGATGGGATACCCGAAGAAGTCTTAAGCAAGAATAGCGTCGATCTTGTTGTCACTTCACCTCCTTATGGAGACTCTCACACAACCGTTGCTTATGGACAATATTCTCGGCTTTCAGCGGCATGGCTTGGTTTAGAAGAGCCAGAAAAAATAGATCGCAAGCTCATGGGTGGGCAAATAATTAAGAAAATTCCGGTATTTCCTTGTGAGGAGCTTAATAGTGTAATAAGTTTAATTAGACAAAAAGATCATAAACGGGCAATGGAGGTTGCTTCTTTCTATTCAGAGTTACAACAGTCAATAAGCAATGTTGCTAAGATAATAAAACCGGGGGGATATGCTTGCTATGTTGTTGGCAATAGGAAAGTTAAGGGAAACATCCTTCCAACTGATATTGCAATCCGAGATTTCTTCTTATCCGTTGGATATGAATATATTGCAACTCATCAGAGGTGTATTCCCAATAAGCGGATGCCTCTGCGCAACAGTCCAACAAATGCAACAGGGATCCTTGATGATACAATGACTCGAGAATACATTGTTGTAATGCGTAAAAAACTTAATTATGTAGTAGCGGAACGATTATCAATTTATGCTACTTCGCCACAAAAGAACAAATCGAAATATAGAGTACCAAAAATTTGCAAGAAGCAAGTGAAAGATACTTTAAGAAAGAAGAAAACACTATATAGACCTATAAAAGGGAGAAAAAAAAGATAGTGAGTGTCTACACCTGCACGAATTTTTCTTTTTTAACTCCGCAAATTGGGCACGCCTCTGGTGATGCGTAAAACTCGATATGACCGCACACAGGGCATAAGTAAAATTCTGTAACTTCTAAATCTTTGCCTTGCTGGGCGGCTTCAAGTGCAAGCTTATAAAGTTTTGCATGAACTGCCTCAGCATCAACTGCATATTTAAACATGCGTTTTGCTTTGTGATTATCAGCTTCTGCCTGTGTCAACATAGGCGGATACATTTCTTTGTATTCGTAAGTTTCGCCTTCAATCGCGGCCTTGAGATTTTCTGCAGTTGAACCAACTCCATCTAATGCCTGTAAATGTCCGGAAGCATGAATTCGTTCTGCCTGCGCTGTTGTGCGGAAGAGCTTAGCAATATTTTTCAATCCTTCGCGCTCGGCTTTTTCTGCGAATGCTGTATATTTTTGGAACGCCTGACTTTCTCCGGCGAATGCTTCTTTCAGATTGTCTTTTGTTGTTGCCATATTTTTTCCTTTAATTATTTTTGATTTGTTCTTCTTCCAACTTTTTCTTTAAATCGTCCATAACAGATTTTTCCCATAATGGAGTTTTATCGAAGTATGCCGCTCTTCCAATTAAATGCGCCGCAACCGGAGCTGTTAAAAACAGAAAAGCGATAATCACAATTGCCCTGCTGATTACGCCGACCTCGCCAAAATAAACAGCTACTCCAGCCAAAACTATTCCAAGACCGAGCGTAGAAGCTTTAGTTGTAGCAGACATTCGCATGTACAAATCTGGCATTCTGAGAATACCGATTGCAGAAATAAGAATGAATGCTGAGCCAACTAATAATAAAACTCCTCCTGCAATTTCCATTATAGCTTTGTCCTTTTCTGTATATAATATGCAAAAGCTGATGTTCCTAAGAAGCCGATAAGCCCGATAATTATTCCAATATCAAGAACGGTTACAGAGCGCGTTATAATTGCATAGCATCCCGCTATGCCAATAATTAAAACCATTAGCAAATCAAGAGCGACAACTCTATCCGATAACGACGGACCTTTTATCAGTCGAAAGAAAATAAGAACCATAGAAACAAAAATGATTCCTAAGCATATATATGAAGACGCTTCAATAAAAGTCATCTTAAAATCTCGATTAAAGGTTTTTCAAAAGTTGTTTTTGTTTTTAAAATAAAATCTTCAACATTGTCAATGTACATTGCATGGATATACATAATAGTCTTATCTTTTGAAACATCAAGCGCAAGTGTTCCCGGCGTTAGCGTAATGACATTAGCTAAAAAGGTAATTTCAATATCTGACTGCGCATCGAGCGGGAAAGCGATAATTCCGGGCTTCATGTGATGTTTAGGAGTTATAATATCGTATGCGACTTTAAGATTAGCTTTGATAACCTCGTAAAAAAAGAAAAGAATAAAGAGGATTGCCTTTGGCAACTTCGATAAATTTGGCATAGTTTTAAATTGATGTTTTGCTAAAAGGACTATAAAAAATCCTAACAACAACCCATCTATAAAATTTGCCAAATTAATTTTGCCAATTAGTCCAATCCAAACAACAGCTAAAAATATGACTGTCAATAATCTCGCTTTCATGGCAACCTCAACACTGTTTGTCTATATAAAGTAGGATTCATTAATTGCTCGGCGGCTGTATTTGCTAAGGCGAAAAAATCTTCAACAAAAAATCCAATTGCAATTGTAATTATTGCTAGTATAACAATGGGCAAAATAAAAGAAAGCTTAATTGATAAAGACAGCATTCGAAATGGGACTGCAGAAGCTGTGTCAACTTTATCGGGTATATTTTTCCAGAACGCCTCATTCCAAATTTTTGTCATAGAAAATAATGTCAGCAACCCGACAAATAATGCAACGCCTACCACGAGAAAATCTTTGGTTAAAATTCCCGCTTTAACGACCATAAATTTAGACCAAAACCCGGAGAGAGGCGGCATGCCGGCAAGCGACATCGCGGGTATTAGAAATAAAACTCCGAGCCAAGGATATACTTTGTACAGCCCGCCTAATTTTTTTAGATTGTTGCTTCCTTGAATTCTTTCCACAAGTCCGCTGATATAAAACAAGTTTGTTTTTACAATGATATGGTGCAATATATAAAATATACCGCCAGCAACAGCGAACTGTGTAAATAACCCGAGTCCCATTATCATATAACCGATTTGGCTGATAATATGGAATGATAGAATTTTTCGGAAATCCATTTGAATTACCGCGCCAAGCACTCCGCTAAGCATAGTGAAAGCAGAAATTATTAATATGACGGTAAATGCAATGTCTGAGCCGGCAAATAAAAGTGTGAAAACGCGAAAAAGGGCATACACTCCAACCTTTGTAAGAAGACCTGCAAAGATTGCAGAAACAACAACCGGCGGCGTGTGATACGACGCTGGAAGCCAGAAGAATAGAGGAAAGACAGCGGATTTAATTCCGAATGCGAGTAAAAGCAACATAGCGACTATTTCTACGGCGCCTGCATTATCGATTTCCGCAATTTTTATTGAAAGGTCCGCCATGTTTAATGTGCCGACTAAGCCGTATAAAACTCCCGCCGAAGCTAAGAATAAAGCAGAAGAAAGAAGATTGAGTGTAACATACTTCAAAGCGCCCTCCAATTGCTTTCTTTCTCCGCCTAAAGCTATCAATGCAAAAGAAGACATAAGCATTACTTCAAACCAAACATACAGGTTGAAAATATCGCCGGTAAGAAAAGAACCGTTCACTCCCATAAGCAAAGTTTGTATAAGCGGATAAAAACCGAACCTCTCGCGCTCCTTATCAATTGTTGCAAAAGAATAAATAGATGCGGTAAAAGCAATTATAGCGGAAAGCATAATCATGATTGCAGAAAACATATCCGCTACTAATGTAATACCGAAAGGTGCTTTCCAGTCGCCAACTTGCGTAGCGACAACGCCGTTTGCGTTAACAATGTAAAGCAAAAGGCAGGCAACAGCTAATACTAAAGTTGAGCTGACTATATAAACTATTCGCTGAAAAATTAACCTGCCCCAACCTAACAACAAAATAATCGCTGTAAGCAGAGGAAGAGCAATAGGCAGTATCAATATGGTTTCGTTCGAAATCATTTCTATTAATCTAATTTATCCGTTGTACGCAACTGGTCAATGTCATCTGAGTTGGTTGCGGAATATACTTTTTGGAAGAGCACAATAGCAAATGCAATTACACCAAATCCGATAACGATTGCCGTTAAAATTAAAGCTTGAGGCACCGGATCGGCGAATGGTTCAGCGATAATATTTGTTGGTTCGGTTATGAACGCTGGTTTTCCTTTTGTGGTTCTTCCGACAGTAAAAATAAGAAGGTTGACCGCATGGCTTAGTAAAAGAAGTCCCAAGAGAACTCTAACAAGACTTCTTCTCAGAATCATATAAATTCCGCCGCCATATAAAGCACCTATGATGACTGCTAAAATTAAAAGCATTTAATTTACCTCTTCTGCAAGCGTGAATATTATTAACAACGTTACGCCAACTACGAGTAAATAAACTCCGATATCAAAAATTATTGGCGTGCCTAATTTTCCAACCAATGGAAATTTTCCATCTAACCAATAACTCGTCATAAAAGAGTTTTCTTTGATTAATGCCGCCAAGCCGCTAAATAAAGCAGTCATTAATCCGATGCCAATTAACGGAAGGGGATTTATTTTTAATAGCTTTTTTGCCTCTTGAACGCTGTTTGCAAGCGCAAAAAGAACGTAAGCTGTTGAAGCAACAAGTCCGCCGACAAATCCGCCGCCGGGTTCATTATGTCCTCTTAATAAAAGGAAGAACGAAAAAATTATCATCAGCGGGAAAAGATATCGCGATGCAGTCGAAAATATTATTGATTTCATTTATCATCATCCTTTTTTATTTGGAGCTTTAAGAGTGCATATATGCTAATTGCGGCAATGCCGAGCACAGTAATTTCGCCTAAAGTATCAATTGCCCGAAAATCAACCAAGATCACATTCACAATATTTCTTCCAAAACCTTCTGTTAAACTTGTTTCTGAAAAATATCTTTTTAGATCGGAAACCATATTTTCCGAAGCGGTCAATAAAACGATTAACGTCATCATAAATCCCGCCGCAATAGCTATGATAAAATCCTTAACACGGACAGATAAATTTGTTTGCGGGATAAACTTTGGCAGTTTGTATAAAACAAGAACAAATAAAATTACTGTTAGTGTTTCGATAGCAAACTGAGCGAGCGCAAGGTCGGGCGCTCCTAATAAGAGGAATATCAATGTTACTCCGATTCCCACAACGCCAAGTCCGGCAACCGCCATAAGTCGGGATGGCGCAATGATTGTGAAAATTGTAGCGACTATTATCATTATGCAAATGAGAATTTCTGAGAAATGAAATTCAAAAGAAATCAACAACCTATCAAAAACTGAATGAGAGAAGAAAAGTGGAAAAATAAAGCCGAGCGTTGCAAGGATTATAAACAATATATAATATCGTAAGCGCCCGTTTTGTAAAATTAAAGTCTGCCAACGGGCAATATAGAGTAAAAACCCGATGCTTTTTCCATACCAAAAAGAGGAACTAAATTGATCTGGTAAATTATTCTTTTCGAGGAAAGAAGTAAATCTTTTCTTTATTACATAAAGAGCAAGCCCTAGTAAAACAGTAATAACGCTAAGCCAAAAAATTTCATTCAAGCCATGCCATAATTTTACCGGGATAGAAATTTTTGTTGAGATAATTCCAAGCTCAGAGTAATTAATCAGATTTCCGATTATTCGACTGGCAAAAATTCCCATAGGCAGACCGGCAAAAGAGAGCAGACACGGACCAAGCAACATATAAAAAGGGGGCTCATGTGCATGCTGTGGAGTCTTTCGCTTTTTACCTAAGAACGGCTGAAACCCCGTGCGAATTGTAGCGACAATTATGAAAATATTTGTAACGATTGCTAAAAGGATGAAAAGATAACCAAATTTATTGAATTCAATTGCGGCGCTATATACTGTCTCTTTGCCGATGAAACCGATTAACGGCACGATTCCGATATTTGATAGTCCAGCAAGAAAAGCAGATATCGCCGTAATCGGCATCAACGCAAACAATCCGCCTAATTTTGTTGCATCTCTTGTTCCTGTTTCATGGTCAATTATTCCCGCAACTAAAAATAGCGCGCCTTTGTACAATGAATGCGCAATCAGATAAATTACAAATGCCTTAATAGCTAAGTCGGTGCCAATACCTAAAAGCATAACTAAAGTTCCAAGCACACTAACTGTGGAGTAAGCAAGAATTCTTTTTAAATCCGTTTGCCGGTAAGTATAAATTGCGCCCAAAATCATTGTTGCCGAACCGAAAAAGAGCAAGGCATACTGCCAAATTTCAGTATTACCTAAAGATGGATTTAAGCGCGCAAGCATATAAACTCCGGCTTTCACCATTGTTGCGGAATGTAAGTAAGCGCTAACCGGCGTTGGAGCTTCCATTGCATTTGGGAGCCAGAAGTGAAATGGAAATTGCGCTGATTTTGTAAATGCTCCTGCAAGGATTAAAATTAATGCCGTTGTATAAAGCGGATGAGATATGATTTGATCGCTTAATGCCGGGAGCGCAGAAAAGGAATTAACGCCTGAAATAGATTCCAATATTATAAATCCTGCTAACAAAGCCAGCCCACCGGAAGCAGTTACCAAAAGCGCTTGCAATGCGGAAAATCTGGATGCTTCTTTTTCGTGATAATGGCCTATAAGCAAATAAGAGCTTATGCTTGTTAATTCCCAGAAAATAAATGCAACATAGAAATTATCGGAGAGAACCAAACCAAGCATTGATCCCATAAATATCAATAATGAAACATAGAACCTAACTATAGAAGAGTCATTTTTTAAATAACTGTTTGCATACAAAAATACAATTACACCGACAAATGATATAATTAGAGTAAAGATAAAACTCAACCCGTCTAAATAAAAAGTAAAGTCTATTCCTAAGGTCGGAATCCAGTTATAAAGTTCTCTAAACACTTCGCCAGTAGAAATAGGCGAATATAAACCTGCAAAGAAAATAAAGATAGCTAAGGGAAGCGCGGCGAGTATAACGCCTATTTGATTTCTATTAAGTTTTGCAATCAAAGGCGTTAACAAGCTTAATGTGAACGTCAATATGACTAGAAGAACCATCATAATTGTCAATTATAATAATTAATTGCTACATCTGAAAAAGTAAAAGTTACAATAGCCAACTCCCTTAGGGAGAGCTCTTGCCAAACGGCTTTCCATATTATTTAGCACGCGCAAATGTCTTCCGAAAAAATGGCGGCGATACTATAACTATATTACATCATCGAAGTTTGCGGTGTTTGTGTAATACAATGTTCAAATTGTGCTATTTTTAAAAGCATTCTACTAATATAAAATTCTATTTCAAATTATTCCAAGAAACTTAACTAATAATAATAACAACCCGATACCAAGCACGCTAATCATAAATGTCAAATAGCCGTACATCGGCTTTTCTTCTTTTTTTTCTTTGATGGTACTCATTTTCATCTCCTTATAAATTAATGAAATAACAAAAGCGTACAACTCCGCGCTTTTTGAAGATGTATTCCATACATAAGCTGATTTTAAAATGAATAATCAACCTAACATCTAAAAAAAGCGTAGGATTTTAATTGTTAAATTTGAAGTGAGGTGGAATTATATTATCGGGGGCGCGCGTGAGAGAATAAAGCAAAAATTTTGAGAACTATAATAACGAGTAATTTCTTTTAACGAAAAAAAAGAAATGTTGTAAGAATAATTCAGCTCTATTGGTGCAATTAGAGCTGGCGATGGAACAGAAATTTTAATAATGGTTGGAATATGTTTGTATTGTGTCCAATATACTTTAGTAGCCGGCGGATTGGTGGAATCGGCTTTAACGAGCTTATGCGAATTTGTGCCAAAATAAAGACCGGCTAACTTCTCAAAATGTCCGTTTGCTCCCAAGATTGTATAACTCAGAAGCAAAATCAGAACAACGCTATTTTGAAAGTATCTTTTCATATAGTGCTTTAACACTATACATAGTTTGAGACAAAGAAGCAAGGAAAGGTTTTAAAAAACGGAGTTCGGCTTTTTCTAATGGGGCTCATTTTAGAGTTTTCCATAAAGTCTTCAGTTTTGATTCGAATAGTAATATACAAACCAACAAAGAAACATAAGCAGGTCTTTTGTGTATCCATACGGAATAAAGCCATTCTAAAACATTAACATAAATTAATATACCTTATCGGCTTGATTTCATTAATTATTATTGTTATTATCTATATGTGCTTTAATAAGTAATGTATATATAAAACAATAATGGAGAAATTTAAAAGATGGAAAAAGAGTCGTTAGTCTTGCAGGAGTCATTGGAAAATACATTTGGAAGCAACGTCTTTAATGAAACAGTAATGCGTACGAGATTGCCAAAAAACATCTACAAATTGTTGAAAAAAACAATTAATGAAGGATTGCCGCTTGAGCTAACAGCTGCTGATATCGTAGCAAATGCTATGAAAGACTGGGCGATTGAAAAAGGGGCAACGCACTTTACGCATTGGTTTCAACCGATGACAGGAATGACCGCAGAAAAACATGATTCGTTCATATCGCCGACCGCCGATGGAAGAATTATTATGGAATTTTCAGGTAAAGAGTTAACAAAAGGCGAACCGGACGCCTCGTCATTTCCTTCTGGAGGATTGCGCGCAACATTCGAAGCCCGCGGTTACACAGCATGGGATTGCACTTCGCCAGCATTTATCAAGGATAATACTCTTTGCATTCCGACCGCTTTCTGTTCTTACACAGGCGAAGCTTTAGATAAGAAAACGCCGTTGCTTCGGTCAATGGAAGCTCTTTCAAAACAAGCTTTACGAATTTTAAGACTTCTTGGCAATAACACGGTAAAAAAAGTCGTTACAACAGTTGGCGCTGAACAAGAATATTTTATTATTGATAAAAAGATGTACGATAAACGTAAAGATTTAATTCTTACGGGTCGTACTCTTTATGGAGCTAAGCCGCCCAAAGGTCAAGAGTTAGAAGATCACTATTTTGTGAACTTAAAAGAGAGAATTGCAATCTTCATGGCTGAAGTTGATCGGGAATTATGGAAACTTGGCGTTTTGGCGAAGACAAAACATAATGAAGTTGCACCGGCGCAACATGAACTTGCTCCTATTTTTACAACAACAAATATAGCGACAGATCACAATCAGCTAATAATGGAAACGCTGAAGAAAGTAGCCAATAGACATGGATTGGTTTGTCTATTACACGAAAAACCATTTGCTGGCATCAATGGCTCGGGAAAGCACAATAACTGGTCTATTAGTACGAATGATGGACAAAATTTATTAGAGCCGGGAAAAACACCTCACGAAAACGAGCAATTCTTATTGTTTCTATCAGCAGTTATTCAGGCGGTTGATGAATATGCAGATGTGCTTCGTGTTTCAGCGGCTAATCCTGGAAATGATCATCGGCTTGGTGCAAACGAAGCTCCACCGGCAATCATATCAATATTCCTTGGTGAACAGTTGACAGATATTTTAGAACAGATCGAAAATGGCGGTGCAAAGAGATCGAAAGATGGCGGAGAGTTGAAGCTTGGAGTTATAACTCTTCCGGCATTACCTAAAGACTCAACCGATCGAAACAGGACATCTCCGTTTGCATTCACAGGTAATAAATTTGAATTCCGTATGGTGCCTTCTTCAGCTTCAATTGCAGAACCGAATACAGCACTTAATACGATCGTTGCGGAAATTCTGTCCCGGATAGCTGATCGCCTTGAAAAAGCAAAAGACATTGATGCTGAAGCGCAAAATATTGTTACTGAAATTGTGAAGAAGCATAAGAAGATCATTTTCAACGGCAACAATTATTCAGAGGATTGGGTAAAGGAAGCAGAAAAACGTGGCTTGCCAAATATCAAGTCAACAGTTGCCGCTATCAAAGCGCTTGTCGATGAAAAAAATATAAAGGTTTATGAAAAGCATGGTGTGCTTACAAAAGCGGAAATGCACTCGCGCTATGAAATTTTCCTCGAAAGCTATACAAAGACGATCAATATCGAAGCGCTAACAATGCTCGATATGGCAAAGAGGCAAATTTTGCCGGCTTCTTTAGAGTTTGCAGAAAAAATTGCTTCTACTATAAGCGCGCTCAAAAACGTGTCCGCAAAATCAATTTCTGCCGAGAAATTGCTTTCTGAACTTACAGCCACAATAGATTCATTTAGCAAGAATATAGAAGCGCTTGAATCGGCGTTGGCTAATAACGGACAAAATGGAGATGTGCTTAAAAAAGCAGAATATTATCGCGATATAGTTTTTAAAATAATGGGCGAGTTGAGAATTGATGGCGATAAGTTAGAAACTATAGTTGATTCAAAAATTTGGCCCATCCCAACATACACTGATTTACTATTTAACTTCTAATTCTGTAATTCCGGCTCACTACTAAAGTGAGTCGGAATAATTTTTTTGAAAGCCGTTTAGCGGCTACACTAAGCTATATGTGATTCTTTCTCCTGAAAATAATTCAACTTTTAAAATTTTCTGTGCAACTTAAGCTGTAAAAATAATTTGTCCGACTTCACAATCAGCGCATCTTTTTTCTATACAATAGTATTTATATAATTGTATAATCGCCTGATGTTTGCAAACAGAATCTGCTTTTAGTTTATTCCGTAATAACTGCTTTTCTACAATGCGAACAATTGAATTGCTTTCGGGGGCAGGCAAAGTTCTATAAATAGATAAAACGCCTTCGCGTACAGCTCTATCTTTAAATATTCTTGCATAAAGCAGAGAAACAGGAAGAATAGTATTGACTATAATTTCATGAATTCTTGTTATGCCGAGCGGGCAAACATTTTTCGACGCAGGCAAGTTAAAATGATAGTGTTTCTTCCAAAAGCTATTTGCTTTGATATCAAAGAGCGCCTCTGATTTTTTAATTTTATCTTTTGGCGGCGCGTTGTCTTTAATAATCTGAATGATCCTTCGGAAGAGATCGTTTGTAAAGAAATACAAAATCATTTCTTTTGCGGCGGCAAGACGAATTGCGGGAAAATTGGTCGGACGTGTCGGAAAAAATTGCCAGTCCGCCCGTTGTAGTAATTCGCCTTTGTATTGCGTGCTGATTTCTTTCCAAATTTTTTTGAGATGACTTACATGCGAGCGTGCTTCAGGTTCTTGAATTTCTTTTAATTTTGGCAGTAATCCAGAAATGCCAAATAGAACGGCTTCCAACTTATCTATATTTATTGTACTGCGGGAGCTATTAGATTTAACTTCTATACATAAATTTTTGATTTCGTAAAGCGTCAGATTTCTGGCAAGTCTTAAAAATGGCTCTCTATTTTTGCTATAACCAAGCCCCTCCATTATTCCTTCATATAGAATTTGTTCCCATAATTCTTTTTGTGAAAAATCTTTTTGAGTCAACTCAAACATAGGCGGCGGAATTTCTTCAAGCGCTTCAACAGCAAAATCTTTTCCATATAATATTTGACGCTCTTTTACAGACATCTTTTTCTCTTGCGCAAGCTGTTTTAAGCGTTCCTCAAATCGGCGGAGTTTTATTTCTAGGCGTTCTATAGCAAGCTTTTCAAGCCAATGTTCAATTATATCTGCAGTTATCAATATATTTTTTTCAGAACAGGGAATTGTATTATCCGATTTTGCGCGTTCATCTAAAATAGCTTTATGCCAAATAGCGTGTATGGAATCGGAAAGAAAATTTCCTAATACAAGCACAGGTATTTGTCTGCCGCTTTGAGAAATAGTTGGCGGGATATTAACTTCAGCATCTAAAACTACGTGCAAAACAACTGAATTGTATTTCGGGTCTTCCTGATGGTGGTGCTGTATCCAATCAAAAACCGTTCTATGAATCTCAACATCGCCGGCGTAAGTAATGGTGTCAATTTTGATTTTTGCATTTGTAAAGTCTGGACCGCCGTCAGGATTAAATTTGCCGACATTTAAAACTTTTATGGGTTTTCCATCCGATGTAAATAACTCGGTTTTTAAATATTGTCTGCTCCAGATGTGGCGCAAAAATCTTTCATGAATATTAAGTGTCTTTCTTAGCATAATAGTCCTCCTCAATAATAATTGGGACACTGAACACACCCGCCATTATTTTATAATAGCGGGCAGGCAGATTAAACAGATTTGCACTGATTAATTAATAACAACATATCCAAAGAACGAATAAATAATTTTCTATCGGCGCGTTTCCTCCAATAGCTTCAAAGTCTCTCTTCTTGCCGCATCTGCAAAATCTTTTCCGGACGATGCGTAAATAAGGCTTCTGCTTATGTTTATAATTGCTAACCTGCCATTCTTATTGCATCCATATTTAATTGAAGACTTCAAATCGCCACCTTGCTTACCTATGCCGGGAATTAAAATAGGCATCTCAGGAACAATTTTCCGAATACGTTGTAGTTCTTTCGGATGAGTTGCGCCTACCACAATCCCAATATTTTGATTTGTATTCCATTTCTTAACAGTGCGGACTAATTTTTCGTAAAAAGGCATTGTTCCAACTTTTAATCGTTGAAAATCTTTTGACCCGGGATTTGAAGTCAGCGCAAGCAAGAATACACCCCTTTCAGGATTTTTTATAAATGGCTCAACGGAATCAAATCCCATAAACGGATTTGCTGTAACGGCGTCAAATCCAAAGTCATTAAATAACGATTTAGCATATTGCTCCGCCGTGTTGCCGATATCGCCGCGTTTTCCGTCTCCAATAGTTATTACATTTTTTGGAATAAGTTTTAGCGTCTCGCGCAGAGCTTTTAAACCGGATTCTCCCAACGCTTCATAAAAAGCGAGATTGGGTTTATATGCGCACACAAGGTCTTGCGTCGCTTCGATTATTTGCTTGTTGAATTCCAAAACAGGAGTGGGAAATGATTTTAGATGTTCTGGAATTTTATTAATGTCGGAATCCAATCCGATGCAGAGCAAAGAATTTTGTTTAGTTTGGACATCGGTAAGCTTTTGTGTAAATGTCATAATTGCCTTTCTGATTCATTCCCAACCCAAACTCTATAAGTAAAGAAAGAATAGGAGGGATCTAAATAAAAATTGAATATATAATTTCTCCAATCAACATCAACAGAACAATCAAAGATACAATCATAAAACGCCAATCGCGTTCAATAGAAAAACCGATACAAGCCATAAGAACACGTAATATTGGCGTGAACATTAGAACAATTAGACCGGTGAACATAAGCGCGACAGAATTAATATTGCTCGAGAACAACAATGCGAACAAATTACCTAAAGAGGGATTTTCTGAAAATTGAGTTATTGTAGATGGAAGAATTGCCGCAATAACTAATCCGCTTATCATCAATAGTCCGCTTGTCCAAACGCCAATTTTAAGAATAATAGCGACCCATTTTTCAGTGTTTTGTTGTTTGTTGCGAGATTTAAGTTCGACTTCGTTCATTGTTTCATCTGAAATATAATTGAATTGACACACCGAGCAGAACAATAATGAATATCCATGTAAGCAAATTGCTGTGAATTTTTTTACTAATTTTAATACCCACAACTGAACCAGCAAGCACACCAAGCGCCGCTGTAGACGCTATAAATGGATTCATATGTCCGTGTGCGAAGTAAATAAACGCGCTTGCCGCCGCGGTTACGCCGATCATAAAATTACTTGTAGCGGTTGCGGCTTTCATCGGTATTGCGCTTAATATATGCATTGCGGGAACTTTAAAAATTCCGCCGCCGACGCCGAGCAATCCTGATACATTTCCGGCTACAAGCGATACAAAGAAAGTCGCCGGTATTTTTTTTACAGTGTAATGAATAAATTTTCCGCTTGAACTATCAAAATAAGTTCCAGGCAAAGAACCTTCGTCATACACTTTATTTTGATTATTCTTAAACCGTATTTTGAACAACATTATTAACGCAACAACAAAAAGTAAAATTGAAAACAATTTTGTTAGCGCGCCAGAGCTAAGATTGTTTGCTGTTATTCCGCCTAAGATTGCGCCTAATACGGTGGCGACTTCTAAAAGCATGCCAAGACGTATGTTCACGATATGTCGCTCAAGATTTATAGCCGCCCCGGCGCTAGATGTTGCGATGACCGCGATTATGCTCGTAGCGATGGCTTGGTGCATAGGTACGCCAACAACAAGCGTAAGAAAAGGAATCAATAGAATGCCGCCGCCTAAACCGAGCAATGCGCCGAACGCGCCTGCTACAAATCCACCAGCCAAAATTAGCAAGAAAGTGATTTGATCCATAAAAAATTTGATTGATTGAACTCTAAATCCTTTACGATAGTACGAATAAGAAAAAATGGATTCAACAGTTCATTTCTCAAAAAGAATTTGTATTTTTAGCAAAGCAATTGAATTGCTTTTAATTGTCAATCTAAAGCAAGCTTAAGGAGAGGGTGTGATGGTAACAAAATACGAAATAATCGGCAGCAGAATTGTTCAATCTGAACTGCAACAAAGCCCAATTGTGGTTTTTATTAATCCAGACGATAATGAAAAAAAATTTCTTTTAGAAGAGTTGAAACTTGACGAACATACGCTTAACTCTGCATTAGACCCGGACGAGCTTTCGCGGCTTGAGTTTGAACCCGAGCATACTGCGCTAATTTTCAAGCGTCCACGAAATTATTCTGGGAAAAACCAACTGTTATTTAAAGTATCTTCTTGCGGTGTGTTTCTTTTCAAAGATCGCCTAATAATTGTTTTATCAGAAGATATTTCGTTGTTCGATGGAAAAGTATTCAACACTGTTCAGTCTCTGCCCGAGCTGATGCTTAAATTAATTTATCGCTCAATATCTCATTTTGTCGAGCACTTGAAAATCTTCAATATGATAACGGACGACTTAGAGAAAAAGATCAATCGCGCAATGGAAAACAAGTATCTTCTTAATTTATTCACCTTAGAAAAAAGTTTGGTCTATTATTTAAACTCAATTAATTCAAATGGGGCATTGATTGGCAAGTTGAAATATAATGCGGCGAAGATTGGTTTTACCGCAGAACAACTTGAGCTGATTGACGATCTAATAATAGAAAATAGTCAATGTTATAGGCAAGCGGAAATTCATTCTAACATTCTTGCAAGTTTAATGGATGCGCGCGCATCTATAGTCGGAAACAATCTTAACGTTTTAATGAAGACGCTGAACATAGTAATGTTGGGAATAATGGTGCCGACATTTGTCGTTAGCGTGTTTTCAATGAATGTTCCTATACCGATGCAAGAGCATCCGATTTCTTTTTGGGGAATCTTGGGACTTGCGCTTGCGTCTATAGTTGGGATAATAATTATCGGAAAGAAATTCAAATGGTAAAACAATGGTATGAAACATTATTTGAGAACTACGCGCGCACTTACGATAAAGAATCGTTCACACAGGGCACAATTCAGGAAGTGGATTTTTTAGAACAGGAAATCGGTTTTGATAAGAATAAGAAAATTCTCGATATAGGTTGCGGCACAGGGCGGCATGCTGTTGAGCTTGCTAAGCGCGGTTATAATGTTTTAGGAGTTGATCTTTCGGAATCGCAATTAAAGCGCGCTCGTGAGAAAGCCAATGAAGTCAGAGTTTCAATAAAATTTGAACAAGGGGATGCGCGCAACTTAAATTTTATCAATGAATTCGATTTTGTGATTATGCTATGCGAGGGCGGATTTCCGTTGATGGAGACAGATGAGATGAACTACGCAATTCTGCAAAGCGCAGCTAAAGCTTTGAAGCAAAAATCTAAATTTATCTTTACAACATTAAACGGCTTGTTTCCTCTTACACATTCAACTCAGGAATTTATGAATTCAGAAATAGTTGAGGGCAAAAGCAGTGAACATTCATTTGATATTATGACTATGCGGGATATCTCAACCTTTGAAGTAGCGGATGACGACGGAAAAATTAGAACACTTCATTGTAATGAACGCTATTACCTTCCTTCCGAAATTACCTGGCAATTGAAGTCGCTCGGTTTTAGCCAGATTGATATTTATGGATGTGAAACCGGAAAATTTAGTCGAAATATAAAATTGACTCCAAATAATTTTGAGATGTTGGTAATCGCAGAGAAGAAAGACATCT
Organism: Ignavibacteriales bacterium; assembly: GCA_037446575.1. Taxonomy (GTDB): domain Bacteria; phylum Bacteroidota; class Ignavibacteria; order UBA10030; family UBA10030; genus JBBIII01. The sequence goes on along the minus strand of JBBIII010000032.1, from coordinate 4,178 downwards.
GACACTTCCCTTTGATTTGCGGAGAAAGATATCTGACACTTACTTAAGGTTTGATGAGAAAGTGTCTGATGTCTAAAAGAGGAAACTCAGGAAGATGTCAGACACCAACGCATCTTGAGCTTAGGTAGGTGTCAGACATCAA
>JBBIII010000032.1:0-3936 GCA_037446575.1 Ignavibacteriales bacterium | reverse complement strand
CAGGAAGATGTCAGACACCAACGCATCTTGAGCTTAGGTAGGTGTCAGACATCAACTTTATCAAGGAGAAAAAACATGAAGAAGCTTACCACTCTATTAATTTTTATTTTTTCGGTTTCAATTTCTAATGCACAAAAGTATGATTCGTTCTTTACAAACTCTACTATACGTGTGGATTATTATCACATCGGCACAAAAGGGCAGGAGCAAATCACTCTCGATAAAATATATGAAGAAGGAGAATGGGCGGGCAGTAAGATCATTCTATTAGACACATTAAATTTGGGTGATAGTTTTGTGAAAGTAACCGATCTGCAAACCAATGCTTTAATTTTTTCTCGCGGTTATTCCACAATTTTCAGCGAATGGCAAACAACAGAAGAAGCAATAAACGGTGTTTGGAAGACTTTTCACGAGACAGTCCGATTTCCATTTCCGAAAAGAAAAGTCATTGTGAGTTTTCTGAGGCGCGATAAATTTGTCGCCACCGGCGAGAGGATGGCATTTCGCGAAGTTGCTTCATTTATAATAGACCCGAATTCATCAATTGTAGTGAACAGAGAAAAGAGAGCAACACCATTTGCAGTTAAAGATATTATGGTTAATGGTGCAAGTGACAAGAAGGTTGATATTCTAATACTCGGCGATGGTTACGCAAAAGAGGATATGGAAAAATTCCGGAAGGATGCGAAACACTTTACCGAAATTTTGTTTTCATACGAGCCATTCAAAAAACGGAAAAAAGATTTTAATGTTCGGGCAATTGAAGTTATCTCGGACGATTCAGGAATAGATATTCCTGATAAAAATATTTGGAAAAAGACAGCGTTAGGCACGATGTACAACTTTTTCGGTTCCGCACGCTATGTATTGACAGAAGAAAACAGAGCAATGCGCGATATTGCAGGCGCGGCTATGTACGATTTCATCACAATTCTTGTAAATGACAATCGCTATGGCGGCGGCGGAATATTCAATCTTTATACAACTACTTTTACTAAACCAACAAAAGCTGGACAAGAATGGGAAATGGATTATGTTTATGTGCATGAATTCGGTCATTGTTTTGGCGGACTGGGAGATGAATATTACAGCTCGCAAGTTTCTTATATAGATTTTTATCCGAAAGGTGTAGAGCCGTGGGAGCCAAATGTAACACGCACAAACACAGCAGAAATTTTAAAATGGAAAGAATTAACAAGCCCGGGAATTCAAATTCCAACGCCGTGGGCAAAAGCGGAATACGATAGCGTGGAAGCAGTGCGTGGAAAATTAGATCGCTTGGCTTCTGACTATGCAGAGAAGCGCGAGCCCCTTTTAAAAAGGTCAAGAGAAATCCTTAGCGATCCAAAATTTGTCGGGAAAGTCGGTGCGTTCGAGGGCGCGGGATATACTTCGTCGGGAATGTATCGTCCGTCAATCGACTGCAAAATGTTTTCGCTGAATCCGGTTGATTTCGATCCGGTTTGCGCGGCGGCTATAGAAAAAATGATTGAAATGTATGTGAGGTAGGTATTAAGCAAAAAGTATGAAGTATTAAGTATGAAGTATGAAGTATAAAGTAGTAAGTAGTAAGTAGAAAGTAGAAAGTAGTAAGTTTATATTAACAGATAACAGTAAGCAGATTGCAGATTGTAAATAAGGAACGGTGCATAAGGTAGATTGTAAAAAGCAGTATCATAATTAAAATGAATGAATTGAAGAAGGGAAAAAAATGAATACAAATCCGGTTGCTTTAATTACGGGAGCTTCAAGCGGGATCGGTTTAGAGTTAGCGAAATTATTTGCTAACGATAAACATAATTTAGTTATTGTAGCTCGTAGTTATGATAATTTGAAAGCTGTGTCTGAAGAATTGAGCAAAACATTTGGAGTAGAAGTTAAGCATTACGTAAAGGATCTTGCTGTATCATCTACGCCCGACGAACTTCTTCAAGCGTTGCAATGTGAATTTAATAATGTGGATGTTTTAGTGAATAATGCTGGTTTCGGATGGCGGGGCGAGTTTGCAAAAATGGATCTTGTCGATGCGTTAGAAATGATTCAAGTTAATATTACATCTTTAGTGCATCTAACGCGTCTTATTCTTCCTACAATGATAGAACGAAAGAATGGAAAAATTCTAAACGTCTCATCAACTGCGTCTTTTCAACCGGGACCTTTGATGGCGGTTTATTATGCAACTAAAGCGTTTGTAACAAGCTTTTCACTTGCGCTGGCAGAGGAATTGCGAGGAACAGGAGTAACCGTTACAGCGTTGTGTCCCGGACCTACACCGACGAATTTTGGAAAAAGAGCGGGTTTTGCAAATCAAAAAGTATATCCGGACTTTATTTCAACCGACGCAAAATTTGTCGCATCAGAAGGTTATAAAGGATTGATGAAAGGGAAGAAACTTGTAATTCCTGGCAGGGCAAGCTGGTTAGGCGCACAATTTATAAGATTTTTCCCGCGCACACTGCCGGGAAAACTTATCAAAAAGATTCAAAAAAAGAGAGGAGTTTAAATAGAAAAAAGAATGTAGAAGATAAATGAGTTATTGTGAAGAGGAACAATGAGTATAAAGAGCAATAAGAGAAAAGAAATTTTTATTGGATTAATAATAGGATTGATAAAATTTTCAGCGCTTCATGCTCAAAATTATGAAACGATGCCTCGTCAATTAGATTCTATTTCTGCAAAAATTATTCAAACAGCATTAGGTCAAAATAAAGCGATAGAACTGCTTACGGAGTTATGCGTGAAGATCGGACATCGGTTAGCTGGTTCACCGCAGGCAGAAAAAGCAGTTGCATGGTCGAAGAAAAAAATGGAAGAGCTTGGTTTTGAAAATGTCCGCACCGAGCCGGTGATAGTAAAAAGATGGATACGCGGAAAAGAAGAGTGCTTTTTTAGGATTGGCAAAGAAAAGCAAAAGAGGAAAATAAATATTTGCGCTTATGGAAATAGCATCGGAACACCGAAGGAAGGGATTACAGCAGAAATTGTGGAAGTAAAATCGTGGGACGAATTAAAAGAAAAAGGGGAACAAGTAAAAGGAAAAATTGTTTTCTTTAACCGGCCGATGGATCGTTCTCTGATTTCTCTTGGCACAGCATACGGGCTGGCAGTTGACCAGCGGAGCAATGGCGCAATTGAAGCGGCAAAATATGGAGCTGTTGGATCAATGGTTCGTTCTATGACGACTCGAATAGACGACAAACCGCATACCGGACAGATGCATTACGTCGATTCGATTCCGAAAATTCCGTCTGTTGCTGTAAGCACAAAAGATGCTGATTTGTTAAGCGGCTTACTTGCCGAAGGAAAGAAAATTACTGTAACTCTAAAATTAGAATGCGATACGTTGCCTCCTGTGGAATCTGCAAATGTAGTTGGCGAGATAAAAGGATGCGAATATCCGGATGAAATTGTTTTAATCGGTGCGCATTTAGACAGCTGGGATAAAGGACATGGTGCGCACGATGACGGCGCCGGCTGTGCTCACATTATTGAAGCCGTTCGTTTAATAAAAGAACTTAATTTAAAACCTAAGCGAACAATACGCGCAGTGTTGTTTATGAATGAAGAAAACGGACTTGACGGCGGGTATGCTTATGCATCGAAAGAAAGACCGAATGAAAAACATATCGCGGCTATCGAAAGCGATGCCGGTGGATTTTCTCCGGTTGGATTCGGTATAAGCGATTCGACACTGCATTCAAAATTATCAAAGTATGCTTATTTATTTATTCCTATAAATGCTGATCGTTTTAAAATAGGCGGCGGCGGAGTTGATATATTGCCATTGATGAAAACGGGAGTCCCCGGTATCGGATTGATAGTTGACGGACAAAAATATTTCGATTACCACCACTCTGATAACGACACGATTGATAAAGTGAATGAACGTGAGTTAGCGCTCGGCTCAGCGGCAGTAGCAATTCTTGCTTATAT
>JBBIII010000031.1:0-26393 GCA_037446575.1 Ignavibacteriales bacterium | reverse complement strand
TTTCTAGGTCTATCTTTGTTACATCCGGCAAGAGAGAAGAAATTTTGCGCAAATTTTCCGGTTCGTGCAGTTTATCTTTCGAAGCATCAACAAGAAGCACGGGGCAGTCGATAAATTTTAATCTATCCCAGATTTTATATTTTGCAACGGCAAGCACGGCTTTCTTCAATTTCCAAGGATCGGCGGCATCCAGCGCAGAGCAATATTTTTCATACTGCGCCTGGTCCGATTTTACATCAAGGCGGAAATTTTTCAAATACCATTTGACAGTCGGTTTTATTAAAGAATACAAAGGCGGGTAAAATAATGTTACAATGATTTTCCAGATTAAAGGGACGCGAAAAACTGCATTAGGTCCGATCAGAATCAGGGCGCACGGCTTCTTTACAAGAAAACGATAGCTTTCTATAATAACAGTTGCACCTAAAGAACTTCCAAACATCACATACCGATTTTCACGCAAATGCAATTTATCTACAAGCTTAACTATGTCATCAGCAATAGCGGATACGCTGTAATTTGCATCTGATTTCATAAGTGAAGAAATTTTCTCTCTTGTTTCGACATAGAAAACAATGTGATCCTTAGATATATCATTAAGTACGGCTTGCCAAGCCGTCATCTGTGTAATCCAACCCGGAATAAACAATACAGACGGATTGCCCACATCAACAGGAGGAAGAAATGTAACAACTCTAAGGTTAACTCCCTCTGTAATTTCAACCATCCGATCTTGAAACGTTGCTCCTTCTGCGCAATATTGAGATAAGTCTTCCATAAGAGAATTTCAGTAATTCTAAAATTTATTCATCCTTCGGTACCATTTTTTATTTTGCTTATATACATTTTTGAATTCACAAAATAAATTATCGTACAATTTACGATTAGCCAGATTTGGCAAAAAGCTTTGTCGAATTTTTATATAATTTTTTATTTCATCGTGCGAACTAATAAAACCTAACGAAGCCGATGCGAGCAACGCCATGCCTTTTGCGCCGGCAAGACTCGGATTTGCTACTTGATTGATTTTTCTATTTGTTATATCCGCCATAATTTGACACCACAACGGACTCTTTGCTCCGCCGCCAATCATGTTTAATTCTTTTACAGGGGAATAAAGATTTTCGAGCGTTTCCATTGCCCAGCGCGTATTGAATGCAATGCCTTCCAGTACGGCGCGAATTATATGTTCGCGTGAATGATTTAAGCCGAGATTATATAATCCTGCGCGGACAAAACTGTCATCAATAGGCGCTCGTTCTCCATACATCCAAGGTGTAAATATTAAACCATTAGCGCCGGGATTTACTTGAGCGGCAAGACGATCAAGCAGTTCATATATTTTTGCAACTTGCGCTTCGGCTTTAAGTTGTTCTTCATGATAGAGAATTTTGTTTTTTAGCCATTCTAAACATACCCCGGCGGTTTCTTGATGCGCCATTCCTAAATAATATTTTTGTGGAAATGCGCTTCCAATACAACCTGTATAATGAGCTAAATCAATTTTTCTTTTTGAAAAGTGTCCTGCCACCCAACTGCTGGTACCGAGATTTATGTGCAACTCGCCTTCGCCAATAGCTCCAGAGCCAACAGCCGCGGCGGCTAAATCGCCGGCTCCATTCACAACCGGTGTTCCGGCAAGTAACCCGATTTCTTTTGCGGCGTCTGGGGTAACACTGCCGATTATTGCTGTGCTTTCTTTTACTTCCGAAAGCTGTTCAGGTGTAACGCCTGCAAGCCGACACAGTTTTGCATTCCATTGATTCTTATTTTTTCTTGTGTCTAACAACCACCAAACCACAGCAACATCAACCGATGTAATAAATTTTCCAGTCAATTTATAAATTAGAAAATCTTTCGCATCTATAAATTTATGAGCGCGAGCGAATATTTCCGGCTCATATTTCTTCAGCCATAATAATTTGCCAATTTGGTCTTTACCTGTGTGTCCGGGCGCGCCGCCGGTAATTTTTAAAAAGTTAATCAAGTGAAAAATATTAAAACGCATAATGCGTGGAGGGGTCCACAGTTGTTCGCGCATTACTTCCGCGCTTCTTCCATCCAACCAACCGATAGAGCGATAGAGCGGATTTCCATTTTTATCCATCGGAATTAAATTTTGCATTTGCGATGAAAAAATTATTCCCGCAACATTTTCAGGTAAAATATTCGCTTTCTTTATTATTTCGTGCGTAGTAGCGCATACGGCATTCCACCAATCGGCAGGATCTTCTTCAGCAAAATTTGGCTGAGGATGGTAAAGCGGATAGTGATGCTGAGCTGTTGCGACAATTTCGCCTGAAACGGTTGTAAGAACAGCTTTATTAGAGCTTGTTCCAAGCTCGTGGGCAAGAATATATTTATCGGTCATAGTGTAAATGCTTTCCACCAGCAAAAACAATTATGCAAATGATAATTCAAATATAGTGCAGAATCAAATGTAACCGGGCAAATTTGCAACTAATTCAACAATTAGTGCAACTTGTAACAGAAGCGTTCAATTACTATAACTTTCTTCCAAGAATATTTTGGGAGAATTAATTAGATTTATTAAAGAGTCTATCTCATCAAAGCTATCATTAACTCGATTACATAGAATTATTAAAGATGTCCTATCGTTCAACTTTCTAACAAATAAGCTGTTATATCCGCGCCACCACCCTGCGTGATATACTATTTTTTTTCCGTCTTCTGTAGTATTAATACGCCAGCCATATCCATAGTTATTATTTCTTTTCTCGTCATAACTAATAGGCATAAATGCTTTTTGCAGTGTAGCTTGTTTAACTAATTGTTCGGTATATAACGCTTGATCCCATTTTAACATATCTTCCACTGTAGAATAAATTCCTTTATCGCCAACAACGCCGCTTAAGTAATCTTCTTCGGCTTCGCTCTCGTTTTTATTATGACCTTTAGTCGTTATATCAACGTCCTCCGTCGTTTTTGAAAGATATACAAAAGTATTCGTCATTTTTAGACGATTAAAAATACGTTCTTTAAAAAATTTATGGTAAGATATTTTTGACGCTTTTTCTATTATACATGCTAAAACCACATAACCGGTATTGCCGTAGTTAAATTTTTTATCCGGCGTAAATAATAATTTAGGTTTATGCGCGATTAGCATATTCATTACATCGCTATTTTTCATCAGTTGATTTTTATTTTTCCAGTATTTGCGCGCAAAGCGCATATACTCAGGCAAACCGGATCTATGAGATAATAATTGATGAATTGTTATTCCTTTATAAGGAAAGTTAGGAAAGAATTTATGAACCGAATCCGTAAAAGCGAGTTTGCCTTGCTCGTAAAGCATCATAATTGCCATTGCGGTGAATTGCTTTGTTACCGATGCAATTTGGAAAGTTGATTCAAAATTTAAAGGTTCTTTTGTTTTTAAATCCGAATATCCAAAAACGTTTTTATAGATGACTTCACCGTTCTGCGCAATTAATACATTCCCATTAAATCCCTTTTCCCTATAAAGGGCGCTAAAGAGCGAATCATATTTTTGAATAGCATTATTTGTAGATTTTTCGTCCGACAAATTGCTTGTTGACAAATCCTGAGATATGCCAATGCTTGTAAAGAATATTGCAAGTATAGACAGAAGAATATGTTTTATCATTTGCTCTCGAATCTTATTTTTATAAATATACAAATAATGACAGAGAGTGGCAAAGATGGGTTTAGCTTAAACTGGTGTTAAACTGGAGTCAGGAGTTAACTCCTGACTCCATTAGGATATGAATTACTTCATCAGCACTAACTTCTTCACGATTGTGTAACTTCCGGCTTGCCCGCCATCTTTTGGGTGGGCTGTCAATTTATAAAAATAAATTCCGCTGGATAACTTAGAGGCATTGAATTCTATTTCGTAGCTTCCCGGTTCCTTATGCTCGTTCACGAGCGTTGCTACTTCGCGTCCAAGCATATCGTATATTTTCAATTGTAGGGATTTCATTAATGAAATCCCTACGGACGGAACGGTATATTTAATTGTTGTTGTCGGATTGAATGGATTTGGATAATTTTGATGAAGCGCGTAATCATAAATTTTTATCTCGTTCTGCTCTTTATAAAAAGTTGGATCATACCCTAATAACGACAGCATTTTTATCGCATATCGCCTGCCAAGTTCTCTATAACCTTCCGAATTAAAATGTAAATTATCCGTCGTGTCTGTGCATCCTCTTGAAGAAATAACGTATGAATTGGAAATAGTTTGCGGCAGTGTTCCAATAATTGAATTCATGCTTGCACAAACACCCCCTTGTTCGGCGTGCACAACCTCGCCTGCAAGAAGAGGAACTGAACCAGCATTAAGCCCTAAATCTTTCAACAAACTATCATAAACTCCTTTAACCTTTGAGGGCCATTGAGTATCGCCCGTGTTCGATTCTCCCTGATGCAAAAGTATGCCTTTTATAACGCCATCCTGTTGCGCCAATTTTGCCATCTCAACAAGTCGGCCGTAAGGATTTCCTCCATATTCATTAATAATGTTAAGCATCCACGATGGAGCTGTTGCGACATAGGCTTGGTAATTGGTTTTATCAAATAATTCAATTTTACAACCGGCTACTGAAACATTTACAACGCCTATTTTAATGTTCGTTGGAAGATGTTCAAGCATCTTTCTACCGAAATAATCCGCCGGAGAAAGTCCGGTGTAACATCTGCACAAAGGAGGGACGGCAGTGTACCATTTTCCCTTTGTTCTACCAAGGTTCGAACAATTAACAGCTTCCAAAACTTGGAACCGACTGTCAACCGTCCGATCATGTGTTTCAATTTTTCCCTGCCCTTCCATGTTCGACTGACCAAAGCAAAGGAAAATATAAAAATTTGGATCCTGTGAAGATGCTATATCGCTCAACAAGAAAAAACTTATAAATAGAAGCATTATTTTTCGTAACTTAAATATCATTACCATTCTCCTGATTGATTTAATTTAATATAGGATTTCCTATATCGAAGATTCGTTTTAACTCTCATATTGATTACCAAAATAATTTTCTAGTCTATTTATATTTTTTCTCAATTATTTTTTTTGTAATCCGTAGTTTCAACAACACTAATTTTCTTATTGCTAATAATTAATAAGCGTGTCAAATATAGGGAAAACGAGTCTCAAAAACATAAAAATGGTGATAATGTATATTGATTTTTTACCTGATTTAACTTTCAGAGTAAAAAACTTGACTTTTCTTACATCAACAATTATATTAGCACTCAACCAAATAGAGTGCTAAAGGACTCTACAATTAATATATTAACAGAACAAATTAAATTAATATTAAGGAGGGTGTATTTATGAAGCTAAAACCATTGGCTGATCGAGTAGTAGTGAAGCCATCGCAAGCTGAAGAAATAACCAAAGGTGGAATCATTGTGCCTGATACGGCTAAGGAAAAACCGGTTTGGGGTGAAATTATTGCCGCAGGTCCAGGAAAAACTTCTGACGATGGAAAAATAATCCCGTTAGAAGTAAAAGTTGGCGATAGGGTTCTGTACGGAAAGTATTCCGGAACCGAAGTAACCATAGAAGGCGAAGAGCTTTTGCTTATGCGCGAAAGCGATATTTTTGCCATTATGCCAAAGTAATTGAAAGGAGAAATAAATATGTCAGCAAAATTAATTCAATATGATGCAGAAGCACGAACCGCCTTGAAAAAAGGCGTTGATCAACTCGCAAACGCAGTAAAGGTTACATTAGGTCCAAAAGGACGCAATGTAGTTATAGATAAAAAATTCGGCGCGCCGACAATAACAAAAGACGGCGTAACCGTTGCAAAAGAAATTGAACTTTCAGATCCTATTGAAAACATGGGCGCTCAGATGGTTCGGGAAGTCGCTTCAAAGACTTCGGATGTGGCAGGAGATGGCACCACAACTGCAACAATTCTTGCGCAAGCAATTGTGCGTGAAGGATTAAAGAACGTTACAGCCGGCGCAAATCCGATGGATTTAAAGCGTGGCGTTGATCTTGCAGTTAAAAAAGTAGTTGAAGGATTGAAAGAAATCAGCAAAACCGTTGGCGACGATAAAGAAAAAATTGCGCAAGTCGGCGCAATCTCTGCAAATAACGATCGAACTATCGGAGATTTAATCGCCAATGCAATGGAAAAAGTAGGAAAGGACGGAGTTATTACCGTTGAAGAAGCAAAAGGAACTGAAACTACCTTAGAAGTAGTAGAAGGAATGCAGTTTGACCGCGGTTATCTATCTCCATACTTTGTTACAGACGCAGATAGAATGGAATCAGTTTTAGAAAGTCCTTACATCTTGATCCATGACAAAAAAATTAGCGCCATGAAAGACCTTCTTCCTGTCTTAGAGAAAGTTGCTCAAGCTGGAAAGAGCATGCTCATAATTTCCGAGGAAGTTGAAGGCGAAGCGTTAGCAACGCTTGTTGTCAATAAATTACGCGGAACACTCCGAATATGCGCAGTAAAAGCTCCCGGATTTGGCGATCGTCGTAAAGCTATGTTGGAAGATATTGCTATACTCACAGGCGGTCAAGTTATTTCTGAAGAGAAAGGTTATAAACTTGAAAACGCTACATTAGCATATCTTGGCTCTGCTGATAGGGTAACAATCGATAAAGACAATACAACTATAGTACAAGGATCCGGAAAGAAAGAAGAAATCAAGAAGCGTATCAATGAAATCAAACAGCAAATTGAAAAAACGACTTCTGATTACGACAAGGAAAAACTACAAGAACGCCTTGCAAAGCTTTCGGGCGGTGTTGCTGTATTAAAGATTGGCGCTTCAACTGAAGTTGAAATGAAAGAGAAAAAAGCCCGCGTTGAAGATGCGCTTCATGCTACACGCGCCGCTGTAGAAGAGGGTATAGTTCCTGGTGGCGGTGTTGCATTCTTAAGAACCATTAAAAAACTTGACGAAGTTAAAACAGAAAACCTCGATCAAAAAACCGGTGTAAATATTATTCGTCGTGCCCTCGAGGAACCAATTCGTCAAATCGCCGAAAATTCCGGACATGATGGCGCTGTTGTCGTCAACGAAGTAAAGAACGGCAAAGACGACTTTGGTTTCAATGCACAAACAGAGAAATACGAAAACCTTGTAAAATCAGGTGTAATTGACCCGACAAAGGTTACACGTATTGCTATCGAGAATGCTGCAAGCGTAGCCGGACTTCTTATAACTACTGAAGCTACAATTGTTGAAAAACCGGAAAAGAAAGAACCGATGCCTCCGATGCCTCACGGCGGTATGGGCGGTGATATGTATTAAAAAAATAAGCAGGTAGAAGCTATAGGTTATTAGCCAAACTGTTAAGATATAGCTCCTTAGATCGAAAGATTTAAGGAGCTTTTTTATTTTTCTCTAAAACATAAAAAATTCTTGACATCATTTTATTAAAATGTTAATTTTGAAGTGGGAAAAGCGCCAGTAATAAATTATTGAAATCCCAGCAAGATTTTTCTGTTGTTTGTCTTTCTGATTTTTATTTTGCCTGCAAATTATTAGAGGGTGTATCAAATAGCAGTATAGCATCAATTTTAATTTAACAAAACAACAACTAACTATCGAAGGGAGTACGCTCATGGAATCACTATACAGCAAAATGCTTAAAGCCGGTTCAATCACATATTTTATGGATGTGAAGGAGGCTAAGAATAGCAAGAAATATCTCACTCTTACGGCAAGTCAACTAGCAAAGGAAGGAGAAAAAAAATTTAAGAAGCAAAGTATGATAGTCTTCAGCAGTACGGCAGATGAATTCATAAGCACGCTAAAAGAAGCAAATGCGGCAGTTAACGGTGAGAAAGAATTTTCGAAGAGAATAAAATCAGGGAAAATGACATATTTTGTAGATGTGAAACAGGCGAAGAATAATACAAAATACTTGTCAATTACCGAAAGCGAACCTTCTAAAGACGATCCTAAGAAATACAGCAAGAAATATATTACTGTTTTCAATAACGCAACTAATGATTTTGTAGATGCTTTAGAAGAAGTCGTCGGTCATTTGAAGTAATATATAGTCTACGTTTGCTGTTTTTTAATAGTATGATGATAAAGCACCTGCGCTCGGAAAATTTTTCCAGCGCAGGCAAATATTTTTTCGCTTTCCTTTTTCCCTACCTTGTCTTTCCTGCAAAAAACCAGTATCTTTACATATCAAATATAAAAGTATAACTAAAAAACAGACCGATTTTAAACTCCGCAAATAACTTTTTCAAGCTAATGCACCAATTAGAATCAAAATTTATTTCATTTATAAAATCCAATAAATTATTGGCTAAAGGCGATTCTGTGCTGCTTGCGGTTAGCGGCGGTGTTGATTCAATGGTAATGCTCGATTTGTTCTTCAATCTAAAAAAAAAATTGAAGCTTACATTAACTGTTATTCATGTCAACCATCAATTACGAGGTAAGGAATCCGATGGAGACGAAAAATTTGTCATAGAGAAATCCGCTCAACTTGGAATTCCTTGCATATGCGAAAGAATCGATATCAAAGGTTTCATTCAGAAAAAAAAATTATCTAAACAAGTTGGAGCGCGCATACTTCGCTACGAATGTTTTGAAAAAACGCGTAGGCATTCAAAATCAAATGTAGTTGCCACAGCGCATCATGCGAATGATAACGCGGAAACTATGATGTTAAATATTCTTCGTGGTTCGGGTATTCACGGTCTATCCGGCATACCCTTAAAAAACGAAAAGAGAAAAATTATCCGTCCTTTATTATTTGCAAATAAAAGCGAGATAGAAGATTATGCATACATAAAAGACGTTGAATTTCGGGTGGATTCATCGAATAATCTATGCGATTACAAGCGAAATGAACTTCGACTTAAAATTTTTCCGATTCTTAGAAAAAGAATTAGTAATTTTGATGAGAAATTAAATGCTATCGCATTTTTAATGTCCGAAGTAAGCGGAAAATTAAACAAGTTGATAGATAAAAAAGTTCAAAAAATTCTACATAGCGATTCGCATGTATATTTAGATTTACATAAGTTGAAATTAGAGCCCGAGTTTATTCAAGACGAAATATTCATTGAAATTCTTAACCGGCTGCAAATTGAGACATCGGAAAAAAAGGTTGAAGGATTAAAAAAATTGGCATCATTAGCGGTTGGAAAAATCTTAGAGTTAGGTGGTCAATATTTAGCTTATCGCGAGCGTGATAAAATTGTTATAGAAAAAAGGCATAATAAACCGAAAGAAATAAAGGATATTAAATTTGGGGGAAGTTATGAATTTAACGGCATCAAACTCTCAATTAGCCGGCCGTTTTCATTGCCAGGTCAATATGTTTCATCAAAGTCGGTAGAATTTATTGACGCCGATAAAATTTCGGGTAAAATTATACTTCGTCCTTGGCAACAAGGCGATTGGTTTATTCCGCTCGGCATGACGAAAAAAAAGAAATTAAGCGATTTCTTTATTGATGTAAAAATACCGCGCTATATTAAGCAGTCAATACCTATTTTAGAATCAGACGGAAATATAATTTGGGTTTGCGGCAATAGAATAGACGATAGATATAAAATAACAAACAAAACTAAAAAAGTAATTAAATTAACATATCAACAAATGCAATGAGAATATTATGGCAGAACTAATTAGAATTGGCGGCGATACATTCGAGCCGTTTATTACAGAAGAAATGATTCAAGATAGAATTAAAGAGCTTGCGGCTCAGATCAACGAAGAATACAACGGCAAGATTCCGATTTTTATTGGGGTTCTTAATGGAGCTTTCATTTTTTTGTCCGACTTGATACGAGAAATTACAGTAGATTGCGAAATAGATTTCTTCAAGTTATCTAGTTATGGCGATGCTAAAATTTCATCGGGACAGGTGAGACTACTAAAAGAATTGAATTGCCAAGTATTCGGCCGTGATATAATTGTTGTAGAGGATGTTGTTGATTCCGGTTTGTCAATTGCATTTATAAAGAATATTATCTTAAAGGAGAACCCGAAATCGCTAAAATTTGTTACACTATTGTTGAAAAAAGGACTTCCGAAAATTGATTTTTCAATTGATTATGTGGGATTTGAAATTCCGCCCGATTTTGTAATCGGTTATGGCTTGGACTACGCTCAAAAAGTTCGTAACTTAAAGCAGATTTATAGACTTATGTCTTATACAAAAAAGGTATGAGTAGTAATTTATATTGATTGTATGAGTATTTATATGCAAAGTGAAAATAAGGACGATAAAGAAAAAAACTTTCAACCGAAGAAAAGGATGACACCGCGTTTTCCTAAAAGGCAGATGAAACAACCGCAAGAAGAAGAATCGCCGTGGGGTAAATTCGGTAAAGTTGTTACAAGCTGGATAGCTATTATTTTAGCTGTATTTATATTTATGTGGGTTTTCAGAACTAACGAAGAAACAGAATATGAAATCGGTTTTTCAACATTTCAGCAATTATTGGAAAATAAAAAATTTAGCGATGCTTATGTAAAAATTAGCAGTTATTCAGTGTATGATTTTCATGGAAAATTAGTTGAGCCAATGGATATACAAACGGCAAGCGGTAAAACTGCGCGTAATGCAACGCGCATAACATTAACCTTGCCTTATACAAGTCTCGATGATGCGTTAGTATCTTCATGGATATCTAAGGGTTTAAAATTTCGGGTTGAAAAGGAGAGCAGCGCTTGGTTAAACGCCTTAATTGGAATCCTGCCTTGGATATTGCTCATTGGGTTCTGGATTTTCTTGTTTAGGCGAATGCAGGGCGGCGCAGGCGGAGGACCGAAAGGATTATTTTCATTCGGCAAAAGCAGGGCAAAATTATTGACAGAAGGTTCGACACAAATAACTTTTGCAGATGTAGCCGGCGCAGATGAAGCAAAGTTCGAGTTACAAGAAATAATTGAATTTTTAAAAGAGCCGGGAAAATTTCAAAGACTCGGCGGAAAAATTCCTAAAGGCGTTTTATTGTTGGGTCCTCCGGGCACCGGAAAAACATTAATGGCGCGTGCTGTTGCTGGCGAAGCCGGCGTTCCTTTCTTTTCAATTAGCGGCGCCGATTTTGTTGAAATGTTTGTCGGCGTTGGAGCAAGCCGAGTACGGGATTTATTCGATCAAGGAAAAAGAAATGCTCCCTGCATAATTTTTATAGATGAAATTGACGCAGTTGGACGGCATCGCGGAGCAGGACTCGGCGGCGGACACGATGAGCGCGAGCAAACATTAAATCAATTACTTGTTGAAATGGATGGATTTGAGCAAAACACCGGCGTAATCATTATTGCGGCTACAAACAGACCGGATGTTCTTGATCCTGCGTTGTTAAGACCCGGACGCTTCGACCGTCAAGTTGTAATTGATAGACCTGACGTAAAAGGGCGCGAAGGAATATTTAAAGTTCATACTCTGAAAATACCGCTCGCAGACGACGTGAATTTAGGCGTTCTCGCAAAAGGAACTCCCGGTTTAGCCGGAGCTGAAATAGCAAATCTTGTCAACGAAGCCGCATTACTTGCAGCCAGGCAAAACAGCAAAACTGTTAATATGCGTCACTTTGAAGAAGCAAAAGACAAAGTAATGATGGGAACCGAACGAAAGAGCCTGATAATTTCTGATAAAGAAAAGAAAGTTACTGCTTATCATGAATCAGGTCATGTTCTTGTAGCAAAGTTTTTACCGGAAGCTGACCCGGTGCATAAGGTAACAATTATTCCACGCGGAAGAGCCCTTGGCGTTACAACTTATTTACCAATAGACGAAAAACATACTTATTCGCGGGAATACCTCGAAACTATGATTACATATGCTTTAGGTGGGCGTGCGGCAGAAAAGTTAGTCTTCGACCAGCTAACAACAGGAGCAGGAAATGATATTGAACGCGCAACTGAACTTGCACGCAAAATGGTTTGTGAATGGGGAATGAGCGAAAAATTAGGTCCGCTTTCTTATGGAGCTAAAGAAGAAGAACTATTCTTGGGACGCGAAATTACAAAAACACGCAATTTCAGCGAGCAGACTGCTATTGCAATAGACACTGAAATCAAAGAAATAGTTACACGCTCAATGAAAAGAGCTGATAAAATTTTGAAGGATCACAAAAAATTACTGCATCGGCTTTCTAATGCATTGCTTGAAAGAGAGATTTTAGATTCAGATGAAATTGATAAAATTATCCGAGGAGAAGAATTGCCGCCAATTGAAAAAGGCGGAAACGGAAATTCTGCAAATGTCGATTCTACCCAATCTAACAATGAAAAAAACTTAGCGGAGGCATCTATCGATAACAAAGAGAGGAAAAAAAACAGCGCATAATGGCGGCAAAGGAGAGTATCGGTGCAAGAAGTTAATGAGCTGAAGCATCTTGATCATAACGCAACGATAAAATATCAACACGAGCTAGTACGAAAAGGAATTCATCTTTTTTCTTTAAGCATTCCAACCGTTTATTTTTTCATTTCTAAACAACTTGCTCTTTCTTTATTGCTCCCAATTACAATAGCATTTCTTATTGTTGACTTAGCGCGATATTATATTCCTGCTGTTTCTCATTGGTTTTATAACTGGTTTGGTTGGCTATTAAGAAGGCATGAAACTGATTCAAAGCGAAAAAGATTAAATGGCGCAACGTACGTTTTATTAGCGGCGTCATTAAGTGTTTTAATTTTTCCAAAAATTATTGCTATACACTCAATCGCGATTCTAATAATTTCCGATACGACATCAGCGCTTATAGGAAGACGCTTTGGGAAACGAAGATTTCTTAGTAAAAGTCTTGAAGGCTCATTAGCTTTTTTTGTTTCAGCAACGATTGTTGTGTTAATTGCTCCAAAAATCGATTATTTACTGATGGAATATGTAATTGGGGCGATAGCGGCGGCTGTGGGAACAATTGTCGAAGCGCTCTCAATTAAGCTTGATGATAATCTAACCATTCCGCTTTCTGTCGGTTTTTCGCTTTGGCTTTTATATTTGTATCTTCTTCCTACCGTTAATATTCTAAAAATGTTTTAGTTAGAATTGCTGATTAAAACATTCTAAACTTCAAGTATAGTGTTTGAATTACCTGCCGGTAATGATGTCTTTATATTTTTCCAAATTAATTATCCTCTGTTCGCCAATTTTCAAAATTAGAACTCTGTCTTCCACTCCATTCTCCGCTGAAAGCTTTCTTAACTTATCTTCGGCGTAAGTTAAAGTCGAATCTAATCCTTGTATAAATGTGCGATGATGCGTTGGAATCATTATTGTCGCTTGTGTATCATAGAAAATTTGCAGCGCTTCTTGTGGATCGGTGTGGACGCGTTTCATAAAATCTCGCGGTTCAATTGGAGCTATTGGAATCAGAGCAATATCGATTCTAAATTTCTCACCAAGCTCTTTAAATATCTCGGCATCATAACCAGTATCGCCTGCAAAAAATATCTTTTTGTTTTGATATTCGATAACATAACCAGTATAAGTATCATACTTCAACCAGCCATTGTCAAAACCATACCGTCCGTTAAAATGTTTTACCGGAACTGCTGTAATTTTAACCCCGCCAATATTTAAACTGGTCCACGGTAATATTTCTTTATAATCAGAAAAACCTAAATTGGGCATATAGCGAAGTCCGCCTTTGGGCAAAAGTATTTTTGCGGCTTTAGGAATATTTTTTAGACTGCCGTAACTGAGATGATCGAAGTGCGGATGCGAGATTAAAACATAATCTAATCTATCTATAGCGCTTGGGCATAAACCCGCTTCAACTTTTCTTTTCAAAATCATTCCAATTGAATTTGTAAATATCGGATCAGTCAGAAACACTTTATCCCCGATTTGAATAAGAAACGATGAATGCCCTATCCATAAAATTGAAAGTTCTACATCTTCGAATATCGGTTTTTTAATTTTATTTTCTACCTTTTCTATTTCGCCGGTCTCCTCGAACGCCTTCTCAAGAAAACGACTTAATAACGGATTACAACCAGTGATATATAATGATAAATGAATAATTAAAAACAGAAGAAAATTTTTTTTAGTGTATTTATTAAAGGAAAGTGTTTTCATAAATGGGATTAAAAGAATCTAAATTCTATCGAATGCATCCATATTGATGCTGAAGGACTATATTTTATGTTATAATGAAAGAAACCAAAAAGCGTTGAAAATCCCGCAATAATATAATTAGAAGTTATTATGGAATTGGAATATCGGGCAACGCCCAAATTCATTCCCAAATTTTCTCCGTACTCAATCAGCGGTAAATGCGCTAATAACTGACCAGAAAAACCCCAGTGGCTCCTCCCCGCTTTGCTCATAAATAATTGCAATGTTGTGTTAAATTCAATTGAGCCGCTGAATCGTTCTGTTTGCGTTACTTTAAAAAAATGTAATTGTTGGTTTCGTTTTGCCATGCCGAACGAATAAATAACCGGAGCGATTTCCCACTCGAACGCAAAATTAGTTTGATGAGGAAAACTTGTCCAAGTTATATTGGGAACAGTCTGCAGCTTTAGCCAAGTTGTGTTTATATCAATGCTCTTTTTTTCATCTTGCGATAAAGCTGGATCAATTGCAACAATGCAACTCCAAAATATCACAATAGTTATACAAAACCGATTCATTCTATTTTTCATAGTAATTGTGTTTGAAGTATAACAAAATTTTTCAATAAAAAGTTTGCCGATTAAGCATGTTATTCGTAATTTTTTTAAACTAATAATAAAACAAACAAAGGTGATATGATGAATAAATTAATGAGATGGCTTACCGGAGCAATTATTGTAGTATTGTTTATTGGTTGTTCTACAAATGAGGCGTTAAAAACTAATTTATCGGGGGGTGTAAATCTTGAATCAATACAAGCTGGGCAGTTTGATACAGGTAAAATGTGGACGTTCGATTTTCCACCAATTGATTATTTTTCTAAAGTGTACAATTTTACTCCTACAAAAGAATGGTTTGAAAAAGTCAGGTTAGCTGCATTGCGTCTGCCGGGATGCACTGCCTCTTTTATTTCGGAAGACGGGCTCGTAATGACAAATCATCATTGTGTACGTTCGGCGTTAGATAGCGTAAGCAGGGCGGGAGAAAAATTAGCGGAAGATGGATTCTATGCGGTAACATTGGAAGAAGAACGCCGCGCTCCGAATGTATATATTGACCAACTACTGTTGATAGAAGATGTAACAAAGGAAGTTCAGCAAGCTTTTGATTCGGGAATTACAGATAGTGAAAAGATAGAATATCGGAATGTAAAGATCAAAGAAATTCGCGAACGAACGGCTCTTAATTACAAATCAATAGCGCCTCAAGATTCTATGGTTTTCAATGTTGTTTCTTTTTACAACGGAGGCAGATATTCCTTATACGGCTACAAACGTTATACGGATGTTCGGTTGGTTTATGCGCCGGAAGAAGCTGTAGGATTTTTTGGAGGCGATCCGGATAATTTCACATATCCTCGGTATGTTTTCGATTGCGCTTTTTATCGCGTTTATGAAAACAACAAACCTATTAAGACTCAAAACTTCTTCCGATTTAGCGCTGATGGCGCAAAAGAGGGAGATGCCGTTTTTGTAATTGGAAACCCTGGAAGCACAAACCGATTGCTAACTATTTCACAATTGGAATATTTACGAGACGTTATATATCCTGCAAATATTGAAGCAACGCAAACAATCGGAAATATTTACTCGGATTACGCAGAGAAAAATCCTGAATCCAAAACTCAATATATTAATACGATTTTTAACTTGGCAAATTCTAGAAAAGCATTTACAGGATATCTTAGCGGTTTAACGGATCCGGTTTTAATGGCAAAGAAAAAAGATTTTGAAAAGAAATTTAAAAAAGCAATCGATTCTAATTCTCAATTAAAATCAAAATATGGAAATTTATGGAGCGACATAGCGCGTTTCCAATCTGAAATTGCTGAAATAAATACGGAGTTAAATGCTTTGAGATTTCGCGGTCGAGCAAATGCCAGATATCTTTCTATTGCAAACGATATTGTAGATGAAGCTTTCAAAGCAAGCGATAAGATTGATGCTAAGGTTAAAGCAAGACTAATCCCCAATATTTTTGTTACTGAAATTGAAAAACAAATATTGGCTTTCAGGCTTGCAGTAATGAAAAGATCTATAGGAGATAGAAATAAAGCATTCAACAATTTGCTTGGCGGAAAAACCCCCGAGCAAGCCGCCGATGATATTTCCAAATCTACAGTTATCGGCTCAAAAGAAAAGATGGAAAATTTGCTTGAAGGTTCTGCAAAGGATATAATTGCGTCGTCAGATCGTTTAATTTCCTTTTTTGTTGCAATCAATTCGCAAGTTAAAGAATTACAACAAAAATTTGATCGAGTGAATGAAAAAATGCAAGCGCGTATTCAAGCGCTCGGCCGAGCGCTTTATGAAGTTTATGGAACAACAATTCCGCCGGATGCTACATTTACGCTCCGTATTGCGGATGGCGTTGTAAAAGGATACGAGTATAATGGAACACTTGCACCGTCAACTACGACATTTTATGGAATGTACGATCGATATTATTCTTTTGGGAAAAAAGAACCGTGGGGTCTACCGGAACGGTGGGCAAATCCTCCGGCGACATTTAAAATGAGCGTGCCAATGAATTTTGTTTCAACAAATGATATTATCGGGGGAAATTCCGGAAGTCCTGTTATCACAAGAGATTTGCATGTAGTCGGTTTGATTTTTGACGGTAATATAGAAAGCTTACCCGGCAATATAATTTTTGACGAAACAAAAAACCGTTCGGTTTCTGTTCAGACATCTGGAATTCTTGAAGGATTGGAACAAATTTATAAAGCCGATAGAATTGCAAAAGAACTGCGCGCCGGAAAAATTGTTCAATAAGAATTAGCAACACGAATTATAAGTTTATGGCGGGCAGAACAACGCCCGCCTTTTTAATGCGCTCTATTCACCGCCCATGCGGGTGATAAGTATAATGAACTTCTTTTAGATATTCCCTATCGATATGCGTGTAGATTTCTGTTGTTGAAATATCTGCGTGACCAAGCATTTCTTGAACAGCACGTAAATCGGCGCCTCCTTCCAATAAATGCGTTGCAAATGAATGACGAAAAATATGCGGATGAATTTTTTTATTAATTCCTGCTAATTGCGCGTATTTATCTACAAGTTTGCGGACCATATCGCGAGTCAGTTTCATGCCGCGGATATTTAAAAATAAATAATCTTCTGATTTGCCGGATTTAGTTAAATGTATTCTAGACTTTTTCTGGTATTCTCCAATCCAAAATCGAGCTGAACTCCCAATTGGAACTAACCGCTCTTTTGATCCTTTGCCAAAAACAAGAATCGTTCCTTCGTCAAACATCAAATTCGATTGTTTAAGATTAACGAGCTCTGAGACACGAATTCCCGTGGCATATAGAGTTTCCATCATTGCCCTATCTCGAACCCCAAGCCGATCGTTTGTATCGGGCTGTTTTAGTATTTCGTCTATTTCAGAAATACTTAAAACCTCTGGCAAAGTTTTTTCTTGTTTTGGCAACTCGATTATTTGCGTTGGATCGTCTTTTACTTCATCTTCGCTTATAAGAAACCTATGAAAGCCGCGTACAGCCGAAATTGTACGAGCCGCGCTTCGGGCAGAAAGATTGCGGTTATGTAATGATGAAATAAAAGCGCTTATATGTTCTTCATTTATTTGGGCGGCATTCGCTATTCCTTTACTTAAAAGAAAATTGCGATATTTCTGAAAATCAAATTTATACGACACTAATGTTTGCTGCGAAAGATTTTTTTCGAATCGAAGAAAATCAAAATAATTGCGTATCTGACGGTCAAGTTCCGTTATTGCTGTCTTTTCTTCGGTCTTTTTCTTTATAATGCGTGATTTTGTTTTCATTGCCATTTAATTATTGCAAGTAAATTACACTTATAATAATTCTTGCACAATAAGATAAATATATGAATTGAAATAGCGGAGAATACAACGGCATAAAAGAATATTAAGTGCAGATATTATTGAAGTTTTAGAAAAGTTGGAAATTGATTATTACTTCTAATTTTTGTCGAATTTTCCAAGTAACCACCAGACAAACGACATAAATATACCCGGATAGATTGGTTCTATGCCGAATAAATAATTTGGAACTCCATCTATAGCGGTTAAATTGCCATAAACTAAATTTAGCGTTGAAATTAACCATCCGTTGATCATTGCACCAAATGCATAAACGGCTGGAATTTTCAATCGCTCAAAATAGCTTGCCATCAACGGAATTAATAAACCCGGAATAATACAAGTGCCTATTGAGTACCATAAATTAACTACCGAAGGAACAAGCAAAGCAAGTCCTATAGATAATAAAGCGGTTATAATCAAACCATATTTAGTCCAGCGATTTACTATTTCTGAGTCGTCTGATTTATTCCACAATCTACCGACAATATCTTTTCCTATTGTGATAGCTGAAATTAACGTTACACTGCTTAGCGATGACATTATTGTAGCAAGCATGCCGATAAAGAACATTCCTTTTACAAAAACAGGCAGAGTAATTTCCGCGAGAAGCGGGAAAGAAAACATTGGCTGTTCCAAGTTAGGCAGAGCGGCGCGCGCGTAAAGCCCTGCTGTGCTTGTCATAAAATCAAAAAAGAACCAGAATGCAATTGAAATGAAAATTCCGCGCTGAGCCGTTGTTCCGCTCTTTGCCGCATAACAGCGTTGATGAAATGCCGGATCTACTAAAGTCATTAGCGCAACAAAAAACCAGATGGAAATGTATTCTATACTCTTACCGCCGTGCCAAGTAAGATGCAAGGTGGGAACATTTGAAGAAATAAAACTCAGCCCATCGAATTTTAGGTATGCAAAGATAACTATTAGCGCAAAACCTACATACATAAGAATAAATTCAAAAGCGTTCACCCATACGCCCGAACGAAATCCGCCTTTATAAAGGTAGACTACAGATAAAAATGTCGCGCCTATTATACTAAGCGTTAAGTTCATTCCGAATATTAATTGAACTAATATACCGAGCATTAAAACGTAAGTAGCGGGCGAGGCAAGGAAAAGCGTTAAAATACTGCCGGCAATTGCAGTTCGTTTATCGTAAGCATGCTCAAGCTTATCCGGAATTGTAAATAGATTTGTTGCACGAATTCTTTTAGCAAGGAAGAGAGCAAAAATAAGCGCAAAGAAATAGTAGGGGACTCCGAAAACCACCCAATTGGAAATTCCATGTTTGTAGGAATATTCACCAACGCCAAGTATTCCGCCATACCAAGTGGATACAAGTGTTGCTACAAACATAGGCAACGATAAACTACGTCCAGCCAAGAGGAATTCATCTATGTTTGTTTTTTGTCTACGGGAAGCGCGAAATCCGATAAAAACAACTGCCAAAAAATAAATTATGATGAGGGTTGAATCTATTATACCGAGATTAATCATATCGCGTTTGTTATTTTAGATTTTGAATTTTTATTGTCAGCAGTTTTATGAAATTTATTTAAAGGCGAGTAGTTTGAGATAAAAACTATAAGGTTTCCGCGCCGAACTTTTATTATAACGCGCGAAGCGGTTGTAATATTACTGAAGCTCTCTCGTGTTCCTAAAGCAAGAATTTCGTTTTGTAAATTCCATTTCAATCCCGAAGTTGTTATCCCTTCGCATAAAGTTAGCGGGATGAGCGAAATATTAGTCCCAATTGGAATGTTTAATTTCAACTCCCATACTACGGGTAAAATTATTCCAGAATCTAGTATAAAAGAAATATTCGCTTTACGACAATATTTTAATAGCGCGCTCAAATTGCAAAGAACATGATCAATGCGCCCGCCATCAGCCGCAAACACATAGATATCTGTGTACTTATTGCGGATGGCGTACATAAACGCCTTTTCTAAGTCTGTGTTATTTTGATCTTTAATTAATCTTGTTTTAATGCTTTTAAACAGTTGTTCGGCGTTTGCGTTTATTGAATCTAAATCGCCAATAATAAAATCCGGATATAATTTATATTTAGCGGCAATATTTGCTCCTCCATCTGCGCAAATAAATATATCTGCTTTTTTTACATATTCAGATAAAAGCTTTTTTGAAGGGGGATTACCGTTCGCAAGTATCAACGCTTGTTTCAAGGATTCCTCTTTTAAATTTTATATTCAACAGAAACCGATGCCCATCTTCCGGATAGAGGCACGCCGGGGAAATGATAATATAATTTATTGAATATATTGCTTGCTTTTATAAATGTATCGCAATCAAAGAATTTATACTTAAAAGCTAAATCAACAAGCAATGCAGAACCCGTTGTGCTTCTATCATAATATCTTGAAATCCAAGATAAGTAAAAAGAGTCAAAAATGTTATGCAATCCATTGATCATAGCATAATGACGAAGATGCGAAAGCAGGTATTTTGATTCATATACATTTGTAAATTTTCTTGAGTCGGTATATGTATATGCAATACAGATATTTTCTATAGCTAACCATTTGAGATTAGATGGGTAAAAATGGAATGAAAAATCTAAGCCTTGCTTTGCAACTTCAGTAAGATTTGCCGCCGTAGCTTTAGAATCGCTTGAAGAAAATTTTACCCAATCTATGCCATCTTTTAAATTATGCAAAAAAGCATTAGCGCTTAAATGAATTCTTTCGGTTCTAAAACGCCATCCCAATTCGTACGCAATTCCTTTTTCTGGTTGAAGCTTTGAATTGCCTTGCTGGTTGGGATCGGAATAATACAATTCGGTAAAAGTGGGTATCCGGAAGGATGTTGCAATTGATAAGAACAATTGATTGTCTTTATCAATAATATAAGATAAATCGGCGCCCGGAGTATTCCCCCAGCCGTAACCATCATAATTATATAAATATGTTCCTGCAGAAAAGCGCAAATGTTCATTCAGGGCAATTAAATGTTCAAGCGAAACTCCATATTCCTTTCTTTTATGATTTTTCAGGTTGGTCGAATTGATAAAATCTTGCGAAATATTTGCGCTTACCATGCTTGTTCCAAAAGAAGAAATAATTCGGTTATGTATTCCAACACCTAATACTTCTGTTTTATGTCTGTTGCGGTAAAAAGCTGGGTCTTCTCTTTTTAAAACAAAATCATCATCGTGCCTGCGATAGAAAACTTTCGGATAGAAAATGGCGCTCTCATATTGGAGCTCGCCGCGTAAATACATGAGAAGAGTTTTTGTTTTTTCAAATTGATTAGGAAACCGTCTGGAATAAAATCCATTTGCACCGAATTCTTTTTCATTATATCCGATAAAGGCAAATGCTTTGTTTGCGCCGATATTTATATTGCTAGAATAAGCCGCCGTCGTATTGATAAAATCGGTGTTGTGGCGATAGCCGTTTGATTTTGCTCTCGAAAAATTGATTATATGATTGTGTAAGTGGTTGCTTATTCCACTGGTGAGAGATGTCTCAAAGAATCCATATTGCCCGACGCTTACTCTCGCCTTAATTAGATTGTTTAACTTTGAGTGAGAAATAAAATGAACAACGCCACTGAGAGAATTAGAGCCGAAACTTCGCGAACCGGGCCCTTTTAAAATTTCTAATTCGTTTATCAAGTCGCTGGTAAATGGCAGATTAAGTAAATGATGTCCTGTTTGTGGATCTCGCAATGGAATCCCATCAAATAATACAAGCGTTTGTTCGAAAGAACCGCCTCGCATACTAATATCCGATTGCACGCCAGCAGGGCCGCGAGTTTGAACATCGGCGCTAGCGCTGTATTGTAGAAGTTCTTGCGCAGAGTTAGAAATTGTATTATTCATTTGTTCCGGCTTTATCGATTCTACCTGCCTCAAAATCAATGGCGTTGTTATCGATGGCTTCTTCTCAACTATAACAACATCGCTCTCCTTAAACAAAATACTATCCTGCGCTTGAAGAATTACGCTTAGCGAGCAAAAATATATATTTATTAATATTCTTAATCTTGTATGCACATGTTTTCCTATAAAATAATTTTAATTGAAGCGAAATAATTTCTATCGGCGGCTGGGATATAATATGCAACGCCTTCTTCTACGTATCCGCCGGCGGCGTACAATAAATTGGTTATATTATTGATAACTAAACGCGCTTCTACAGATTTTATTCCTAATATACTGCCAAAATTGTATCCCAAGATTCCATTTATTAATGTATGTGGCTCGATTGAGTATGACGTTCTCTCGGTATTATCTAAATAAATACGTCCTACATGTTGAGCGTTTAAACTTGCAAGTATTCCTTCGTGCGTATAAGTTAACCGAAAGTTACCTAAAACGTCTGGAAATCCGCCGAGTTTGTTTCCATCGTATTTAATCGGAGTTGCAATCATTGTGTTCCAATCCATAATATATTCCGTATAACGTTTGATATAATTATTGTTGTACGAAATATTCCCGCTTAACTGTAAGCGCGAATTAATATTTAAAGCCAATTGCGCTTCGATTCCGCTATGGATTGATCGATCGGCATTTCCCATAACCGGCACGCCATTGTCATCTATCTGTCCGCTGGCAATAATCTCATCATAAAAATCCATCCAAAAGAGATTTATTTTAGCTGTAATAATTTCAGTCGAGTATCCGCCGCCAAATTCAAAATTATAGAAAGTTTCAGGTTTTAATTCCTTTCCCTGATAAACATAGCCGTCGGCAGTTTGCCTAAAATTCTTCGGCAGATTTAAAGGGTTTGACCAATAATCCTGCGGATCGTAAATATTTTTGAATGCCGGATCGCGTTGCGCCATTGAAATATTTAGGAATATATTTGCTTCCGAAGTTATGTTGTAATTTATTCCCGTGCGCGGTGTAAGAAATTTATAATTGCGTGTGAACGAAACGTTATAATTACGTTCATCCTGCAAACCAATATGATGATATGCTAATTGAAGATCGCCCGTTAATGTTACTTCAGGCGTCAGTTTATATAAACCATGAAAATATAAGGAGACAGAAGTTTTCGGTACAACATAATCATAATACCTTAAATTAGGCGTAATACCCGGCGGTAATAAACTTGCCCAAACTACTTCTCCGAAGTGATGCCCTTTATGTCGTCTCAATTCACCGCCAAAAACAAGTTCGCCAGATTCGGTTTTCAAAGTCATTCGTGGCAACCATCCCCAATCTACTTCATCTACAAAACGTTGGCGCACAAGATCAATATTCCTTACTTGAAATGAGTCACGCATAACATCTTTATCCAAATTTCTAAAATAACCCGATGGTAATAAAGTAGAGTCACTAATAATAAAACGCGAAATTTTATATTCCCTAACATCTCGCTTACTCCGGAATTGAGTATAGTCCCCCTTTCCGCTAAAGACAAAGAATGTGTTGTTTAATTGAATGTTATCGGAAATCTGCCACTCATTTAGCAATTGAAAATGCGGTTGATAAAAATTGTCTATTTCATTTGGATATTGAAACGGATTTTTCTTTCTAAATTGCGGGTCGTCTAACTGTGGTTTTTGCACTCCTCTATAGGAAAGATAACTTTGCTCTGGTCCGCCGAAAATATTTATCCGCGTTGTCATGCTTTCATCGAAACGACTTGCAGAAATAAAATAAGACCATAGCTTCGACCACGATTTGTCCCGATATCCGTCAGTTTCGATGCGCGAGAACCTGCCATAAATAGTGTACGTTTGATCAATCAAACCCGAGTTAGCCGCAACCGAATATTTTTTTGTATTATAACTGCCGCCACCGCTAAGGATTTCGATATGGGAATTTTGCGAAGATGATTTAGTGATTAGATTTACCGATCCTCCGAAAGCTGACGCGCCATACAAAGAAGAACCTACACCACGTTGCATTTGAATATCTTGCGTGCTTGCTAAAAAATCCGGCAAATCTACCCAATAAACTTCGTGAGATTCTGCGTCGTTCAATGGTATCCCGTTTAACAGCACGGCAATACGGTTCTGGCTAAACCCGCGCATTTTCAAGTAAGAATAACCAATTCCATTTCCGTTGTCGGAATAAGAATAGACATTTGGAAGTTCGGAAAGCAGCATCGGAATATCTTGCGCCCAATATCTTTTTTCGATTTCTTCCGATTCCAAATTTGTGAAAGCTATAGGCGATAAGCGTTCGCTTGCTCGCATTGCCGTAATTTCCACAGTTTGCCCCGGAAGTATTGTTGGAATCAGATTGATTATTAATGAACTCTCTTGTCCGCTGTTGATTTTAACAGTTTGTTTGAAAACCTTGTAACCCAAAAAACTGACGCTTAATTGGTAATTACCTTCTGGAATATTTAATGAAAAATTGCCTAACTTATCTGTGGTTTTACCATAAGTGGTCGGTAATAAAACCACATTTGCCCCTTCAAGCGGACGCTTTGTTTCTGCATCATAAACAGTTCCGGTAATTGTTCCTGTTTGGCTAAAAGCCGAATTCGAAATGAAAAATATTAAATTGCAAAGTAAAAAAATCTTTTTCATTTTATATCTCCTTAAAATATGATTATAAATAAACTTTAAATGTAAATAAAAAAGCCGTTTCCCATAGGAATGGAAAACGGCTTGAAAGAAAAACTCGTTTTCCGTTTTCCTACGCTAGCATTATCTAGGTCAGGTTCACAGGGTCTCATCTCAGTCGCCAAACAAGTAATTCAATTGGAAATCTTGGTGGGACACCCCTAACGGAAACAATCGAAAATAAATTTTTAAAGAACTGCTAAAATATAACTTGCGGAAAGCAAGATGTCAAGTCTGCTTGCAAATTTGTAACTAAACAACATTCAATTTACTAACATAAAAAACTTTTTTCGGAATAAAATAGATGCACAGAGTAACTTGCGCTTCTTGCCTTTTTTATTTACCCCCTCTTAAAATTTCAAGTGTTTCTTTTGACGGTTTATTAGGTATAGTAGCTATAGGTTTTCCATTATACTCAAATGTTACTTTGTCATCGGATGTAATTTCACCTATTACCGCTACATGGTCTGTCTTGGACTTAATGGCTTTCAACACTTCATCTACAGAATTAGAAGATACTTGAATTAAATAACGCGCTTGCGTTTCGCAAATCAAGACTTCTTCAGGAGTAATATCTTTAACAGAAACCGGAACTTTTGATAAATCAACCATAGCGCCTAAATTACCAAACCTTGCGGATTCGCACACAGCGGCTCCTATGCCCGCCGCGCCACAATCGGAACAGGCGTTAATTTTGCCGGTTGCAAACGCGGCTAATGCCGCATCCATTGCTTCTTTCTCTTCCTTAAACAACGCAACCGCCGGGCGCATTTCATTTACAAGTCCCGCTCTGAAAAGCGTATCATTGCCGTCATTTCCTGTTACGCCTATAATAATAATTTTATCACCAGAATTTTTTGCCGGTTTTGTAAGCGGCTTTTCAGTAACCAACTTGCCTATTACAGAAACTACAACAGCGGGCACTATATCTGAGAAAGACGTAGAGAAACCTCCTCCGACAATAAACACTTCCATAACAGAACACATATCTCCCAACCCTTTAACCATTGTATTCACTCTTTCTTGGCTGGTCATAACTTTGCATTTCCCGCAAGTACATTTTCCAGAAAATCCGCATGGTCCAACTATAACTTCTTGATCGAGTGGACGCGTTCCAATAAAATCTAAAAGAAAAACTGGCCGGGCGCCCATTGCGACCACATCGCGCATTGCGCCGCCGGCGCCAGTCGCCGCGGCGTCATAAGGTCTGGGCACACAGGGTGAACAATGGCTTTCCAACTTTGCCACAACATAACCGCTCATACCGGGAATCTGAAATACGCCTGCATCATCATTAGCATCAGGCCCTACAATCAAAGCTCCGGGCCATACTTTGTTTAGACGCTGATTCAATTCCTTAAACGCATTAAAATCAATTGCTTTGTCTATGTTATGATGCAAATGAATAAACAATCCGTGCATTAACGCTTTTTCTATGGTGTTCATGATAACTCCTATGTTATGAATTCAATTGTTGTTTATATCAATTTTTTGGGAACAGGAAAATATAACCATTTTTTTATAAAAAGACTTGCGCTTTTTATACTTTAACTTACTACATTTTTTTTGCAATTGTAACAGAGAGCTTTCCATTGTGTTAAATAATAGATTACAAACACTTGTTCAAATCACATATAAACGACAAAAGAAATGACGCTTTGTGTAATAATACGGCACAGCAGTAAATATCAATCTAAAAAAGGAATTATAGATTGAAATTATTTTGAAAAAAATATTATTGCAATTAAATAAAAAAGCTATTACCATTTCACAAATTCCTGTTCGGTTAAAATTTATAATTCCGTGAAGTTGCGTAGCGTCAAGAAGAACAGGAAGATAGGTTGAGCTTTTTTCTTGAGTAGATTTATAATGAAGTAGATATGAAGGAAAATTATTGAGAATGTATTGCAGACGAAATGAACAAAAACGCAAT
>JBBIII010000030.1:20058-26590 GCA_037446575.1 Ignavibacteriales bacterium | reverse complement strand
TAAACAACTCCGCTTTCTAAGACCTCTATCCGGTTGTGTTTGGTGTCTAATGTGGCCTGAAGTCCGATTGGTATAGTAAGTTTTTTGGGAATATGTCCGTACTGTAAATTTGCAATTACCGGACATTTTATTTTATCGGCATATTCTTTCTGAATTTCTTCGATAGTAAGGTGCGGCTCATCGGGATTGGTCGGTTTGCAGTCTGTAAATACTCCGAAGACTAACGCGGCAAGTCCGCGTAAAACACCTGAGTTTAATAATTGCGCCAACATACGGTCAACGCGGTGCGGAGATTCTTCAACATCTTCAAGAAAGAGAATCGAGCCGCGCATTGTCGGCTGAAATGGTGTTCCCATGATGCATGCCATCAGCGAAAGATTTCCCCCCAATAATCTTCCTCTGCCATTTCCTGAATTTAGTGTGATTAATTTTTCATCAAATGGATTTTCCAATGCACCAACTTTTTTTGTTGAGGTTAGGACGCGCCAAAAATGTTCTTCTGTATATGAATCCATTTCTTTCCACATCTCTACACCGGTCATTGCTCCGGAAAATGTTACCAGTCCGACTTTACGGAAAATGGCAAGTTGTAATGCTGTAATATCGCTGTAGCCGACAATTATTTTAGGATTTTGTTTTAAAGCTCGGTAATCAATCATTTGCAAAATGCGAGGTGTGCCATAGCCGCCGCGTATTGAAAATATTGCTTTCACATTTTTATCTTTTACCATATTGTTAAAATCAGCGGCGCGTTCTTCATCAGCGCCAGCAAGATAACCGTGCTGATTGCGGATATACTTGCCGAATTTAACTCGATAGCCAAGTTTTTCAAGATATTCTGCACCCTTTAAAATTTTTTCTTCAGTCGAAGGCGTACTTGCCGGCGTAACAAGTCCGATTAAATCTCCTTTTCGTAATCGCGGCGGTTTGATAGTTATCATAAATATTGCCCAATGTTTTGTTCTGTCGTAACTTTATTTATATATAAGTCGTATTGATGAAAAGCAATTTAGGAAGAATGAAGAAGAAGTCAAACAGTAATTCAATTGAAATTCTTAGTAAATTCATTCGCCTGCTGTCGTTTACCGAACATATCACTTCATTTATCGAAATATTTTTCAGTGATTGTAAATATCGCGGTAAAATTAAGCACGAATTCAAAATTTTAAATTGTACATAAAGGGAAAGTCTATGAGATACACGCTTATTTTTATCTTTTTAATTTTTGGAATTTTTGTATCATTTGCTCAAACCTACAAAGGAGATATAGACGGAAAAATTATTGATGGAAAAACTTTAGAACCACTGCCAATGGTGAATGTTCAATTGGTAGAACTTCCTAATTACGGCGCTACCACGGACACAGCCGGTAATTTTTCTATTAAAGGTATTCCGGTAGGAACATACAGCTTAAAACCTTCGCTTGTTGGCTATGAGTCGATTATACAAACTAATATTGTAGTAAGTACGGGACGCAGTACAAAGGTTGCGGTTAAATTATTTGAGCAAGCTGTGTCGGTTTCCGGAGTAACGGTGCAGGCGACTTATTTCTCGCGCAGTAATGATATTGCTCCGCTGAGTGTGAATAACTATGATAGAGCAGAAGTTAAACGTCAGCCCGGTTCTGTGATGGATGTTCAGCGCGTTGTGCAAAATCTTCCCGGCATTGCAAGTTCAAACGATAATATAAACGAGCTGATTGTGCGCGGCGGCGCGCCGTATGAAAACCTTACAATTATGGATTACATGGAAATTCCCTCTATCAATCATTATCCGAATGATTTTAACTCTGCCGGGCCTATCAATATGGTAAATATTGATTTAGTAGAAGATGTGCAATTTTCCGCCGGTGGATTTCCTGCACAGTATGGGAATAAAATGTCTTCGATTATGGATATAACTATTCGCGAAGGAGATCGAAACAAAGGATTTGCTTCGAACACCGGTTTCAACATGGCTGGTTTCGGAACTTTGATGGAGGGAAAACTTTTCGATGGAAGGGGATCATGGATATTTTCAGCCCGACAAAGTTTCCTCGAAGTGATTGATAAATTAATCGGAATGTCGGCAATTTCTTTAACTGCGATTCCAAAATACTATGATATACAAACTAAGGTTGTTTATGATCTGTCTTCAAATCATAAATTATCTGTCAGCGGATTGTATGGTAATAGTAAAATATATATCAAAGGTGATCCGAAGGAAGAAAAAGATTATTTGGCAAATAGTTCAGATTCAACAGGAATTTATTTTATTGATAATGCGAGTCGTCAGTATGTGCTTGGATTAAACCTGAAGAGTCTTTGGGGAAAAGAGGGCTATTCTGTGCTGTCTCTATATACAAATGGAACAAGAAATCACACCGATGTAAGGGAAGATTTTATAGAACATCAATATGGAACGAAAGGTGAAGTTACGAATTATAGAACTCTAAACTCGCGGGATGTTTTCAATGAACATTCAGATGCGGCTGTGTATTCACTTCGCTACGATGTTTTTTATCGAATTCATCCTAAACATGATTTAAGTATCGGGGGGCAAATTCAAACTGTAAATCACTGGGACGGACTTACAAAATTTGGTTCTGATACAACGCGCTTTGATATTAACAGAGATGGGATATTTGATACAACCGTAATAACATATCCCGGATACGTAAGAACTGATTTGAGTTTTGGAGATGCGAGCAGAATGAATGCATATATAAGCGATAAATTCAGAATCAGCTCCGAAATTTCTTTGACGCTCGGTTTACGGTACGATTATTTTACTTATTCAAAACAGGGGCAAATCAGTCCGCGTGCGTGTCTCGCATTTGAAGTTCTACCAACAACAATTTTATCACTGGCGGTAGGTCAATTTTATCAGGAGCACCCGCTTCCGTATTATGCGGATTATCGTAACCTTGGCTATAATAGAAATCTCGAGAACGCAAGGGCTGATCATATTGTGCTTGGTCTTCAGCATATTTTGGATGATGGAATAAAGCTCAGCATCGAATCGTATTACAAGCGATTTAAAAATATTGGAGTGTCGGAAGATTTTATTTATTCTTATGCTGA
This sequence comes from Ignavibacteriales bacterium, assembly GCA_037446575.1. Classification (GTDB taxonomy): domain Bacteria; phylum Bacteroidota; class Ignavibacteria; order UBA10030; family UBA10030; genus JBBIII01. Next base: position 23,528 of record JBBIII010000030.1, on the reverse strand, counting down.
TTCAACTTTCTGGTCTGATCGTATGTTGACGGTAGGAAAACGCACATCTTATGGATTAGAATTCTTGTTGCAGAAAAAACAGGTAACTAATTATTACGGCACGCTAAGCATATCACTTTCTAAAACCACAGAAGATGATCCGCGCATTGGAAAAGAAGGAAAGACATATCCTTCTCAATATGATTATCCAGTTATTGTAAATTTAGTTGCCGGTAAAATCGTAAAAGGCGTCAGGTCGTGGTTGAATGATATGCCCTTCTTTATTAAATACCCGTCGTACATTTTCCCGCTTTCAGATGAAATGGAAATAAGCGTAAAATATCGTTATCAAACTGGTGGTCCTTATACGCCAAAATATAAAAACTATAACAGGCAATACCGAGAGGGCGGCGTAAAATGGTCGCGCTTCAGCTGGGTTTCATCAAACGAAATTAATTCAGTTCGGTATCCAGATTACAGCCGATTAGATTTTCAATGGATTAGCAGATTTTATATGCAAAATTGGAACATCAATGTATATATTGCACTTATGAATGTGCTTAATAGCAAAAATGTTTTCTTCTATAATTACCAGAGTGACGGCAAAATAGCTACTACTTATCAGTTTGCATTCTTCCCCGTCGGTGGAATTGAAATAGAATTTTAGGAGTCTGATTGATAGGAAAGTGGACCGCATACATACTTGTCTCTCTCATCATTATTCAGAATGCGGTTCATGCACAAGATTTGTTCTTAATGGAAATTTCATCAAGTTCATCAAATAGCTGGACTTATGTTGGTATTGGCAAAGCAATTATAATTACAACTATTTTGTTCCAATACGACAAGTAAATTTTTGATGGGTTATACAGTTGGAAGAAAAATAATAAGCCGCTCGAAAAATTCAGTCCCATTATTACAAATTTAGGGCACGGCGCTTTTTCGATTAGTTAATTCGGCGGATTTGCAGGTAACAGTTTTTCTTAAACGCTAAAAAACCAAGTAAGTCGATTAAAATAAAGTTGGATATTTTCTCTTTGCCATATTTACAGCAACGTTAAATCACATATACGCTGATGAAAGTTAATTTGTATTCTCAACTACAATTGCTGACTGATGAAAATTTTTTTAATTGGCTTTCTATATTCAATATATGCACGCTTCCAAAATTTTTCCTGTTGCAGAAGCAGGCATTGTGCTTGTAACAATTTCTCCTAAATAGCACCACCGAAACGGACAAAAAAGATAGTACGAGTTTAATATTGCAGTATAATTTTCATTTAATTAAATTTTGCTAAACCATGCCTAAGAAAAAGCAAAATAAACTGACTTACGAATCGCGCTACACGTCTTCAACTAAGCAAAAGGCAGCTGAATCAGTTGAAGGATATAATTCTTCATCCCCCACACAAGAAAAGTATAAGTCAGATTTGATGAGTATAAAAGAAGCGGCTGAGTGGGCGACAAACTATTTAGGCAAAAATGTTACGGCTTCAAATATTTCTTATCTAATTCAATACGGTAGAATTAAGAAAATTGGCGCTAATGGTTTTACACAAGTCTCAAAAAGTGAATTATTAGAGTATTATAAATCATACAACGGACATAGAGAATTATCCTGGAAAAATCAACTTGGCGAGGATTTGAATTGGGCTCTATCTTTTGAACAATATAAAGAGGCGGAAACAACAAAGCACGTTCATCGTCTTCATCCATATAAGGGGAAATTTATACCGCAACTTGTAGAATATTTTTTAGATAATCATACAGACAGTTTTAAAAAAGAGGTGTATTTTAAAAAAGGAAACATTATTCTTGATCCCTTTTGCGGCAGTGGGACTGCATTAGTTCAAGCAAATGAATTAGGAATCCATGCTTTGGGAATTGATGTATCTGCATTTAATAGTTTGATAAGTAATTGTAAGATTATAAATTATAATTTAGCGGATGTGCAGAAGGAAATTCAGAGAATTACTATTCTTTTAAAGGGGTTTCTAAAAAACTCACACACTGTCGAATTTGAAGAAAAACTCCTACAAGAATTGTATAAGTATAACAACGAATTCTTTCCTGTTCCAGAATACAAGTATAAGGTTAAAAATGGCGAGTTAGATGAGGAATCATATGCAATAGAGAAGGCAAAAGATTTTCTTCCAGTTTTTCAAAAACTTGTAAAAGAATATAAAATAAAAGCAAGGCAAGATAAAAATGATACATTTTTAGATAAGTGGTATTCACCGCATATAAGAAAAGAAATAGAATTTGTATTTGAAGAAATTAAAAAGACAAAGAATGTAAATACAAAAAAAATTGTCAGTATTATGTTAAGTCGGACTATTCGTTCATGCCGTGCGACTACCCATGCCGATTTAGCTACACTGCTGGAACCAGTTACTACAACCTACTATTGCGCGAAACACGGGAAAATATGTAAACCTCTTTTTTCCATTTTAAAATGGTGGGAAACATATACAAAAGATACGATTAAAAGATTGAATGATTTTAACAAAATACGCACGAACACATATCAATATTGTTTAACTGGAGATAGTCGGAAAATTGATATAATAGAACAACTTTCTAAAAAAAATCCTGAATTTGCTTCGATTGTTAAGAAACAAAAAATTAGCGGGATATTTACAAGTCCACCATATGTTGGTTTGATTGACTATCACGAGCAGCATGCGTATGCTTACGATCTTTTTGGATTCCAAAGACAGGATGAACTGGAAATAGGACGTCTATATGACGGCCAAGGAAAAGAAGCAAAAGACAGTTATATAAAAGGTATAACAGAAGTATTTAAAAATTGTAAGAAACATTTATGTAGTGATTATGACGTATTCATTGTTGCCAACGATAAATGGAATTTATTTCCAACAATCGCTGAGAAAGCTGGAATGAAAATAGTTAATAAATTTAAACGCCCGGTCCTAAATCGAACCGAAAAGGAGAAGGGAGCATATTCAGAAATTATTTTCCATTTGAAGGAGGCATAATATGAAAAATGATGAGGTGGTTTATTTGCTTACTATAGAAGATGTGCAAGATGTTGCGTATGAACGTCTTAGAAGAAAACTTGGCAAAAAAGAGCTTGAAATCGTTGTTGAAAAACTTGGAAAACTCATTCCTTGGAGAGATGCAATCGAAAACGCAATAATATTTTCAAATATCAGGAAAAGGTAATTATGAACAATCGACAAATTGATCATATTGCAGATGTGCTTAAAGAATGTATTAGAAATAAATTTAAAAATTATAATCCTGAACCCGCGTTCATGCCTTTTTATACTCGATTACTTGGGAAAGACCGGATGGCGTTATATTCTTTTATCCATTCGCTTACTACGAATTTCGGAACAACAATATTTGAACCAGTAGCGATAGCATTATCACAAAATATCTTTAAGTCTGTAAAAAGACAGGCAATTGCAGGTAACCGAATAAGCTCTGAAGCTCAGAATGTAATTCAAGAAATAATGGATAATTTA
>JBBIII010000030.1:0-19958 GCA_037446575.1 Ignavibacteriales bacterium | reverse complement strand
TAACCGAATAAGCTCTGAAGCTCAGAATGTAATTCAAGAAATAATGGATAATTTAACCACTGCAAGAAAATTACCAAATAAAAAAGATGAAATAGAAGCAATCCGGAAGGTATGTCAAAAAGGAAGAATTAAAGAAATTAAACCAACCAAAGTAGATCTATATATTGAAAATAGCTCTGGTAAATTGTTTTTGTTTGATATAAAAACTGTCAAACCTAACGTGGGAGGATTCAAGGAGTTTAAGCGCACATTATTAGAATGGGTGGCAACAATTTTAATTGAAAATCCAAAAGCAAAAGTGAATACTCTCATTGCTATTCCTTACAATCCTTACGAACCGAAACCTTACAATAGATGGACAATTAGAGGAATGTTAGATCTAAACAAGGAACTTAAGGTCGCTGATGAATTTTGGGATTTTCTTGGCGGGGAAGGTGCATATGAAGAATTATTACGCATTTTTGAACGGGTTGGAATAGAACTTAGAGAAGAAATTGACAATTATTTTAAAAGATTTGATAAAAAATAAATCTAGCTTCCCATGCCCACATTTGTTTCACACGGAATAGTTGCAATAGTAGCCAGCGAGGTTTTCTCGCTAAGGAAAAAACCAAAGTTTTGGGTACTTTCATTACTATGCTCTGTTCTTCCAGATGTTGATGTCATATTGTTATACCTTGGCGTTCCTTATGGACATGTATTTGGTCACAGAGGTTTTACTCATTCTATTTTGTTTGTTTTCCTTGTTGCTTTATTAATTGTAATATTTGGATTTAGGGAGACAAAACGACTCTCTAAAAATTGGTGGGCTTTGCTTGCATATTTTTTTACCCTCGGTTTATCGCATATTATTCTTGATGCAATGACGGTTGGCGGACTCGGCGTTGGATTTTTTATTCCATTCGATTCGGGAAGATATTTATTTCCGTTTAGGCCTATTAGAGCTTCGCCTTTTCGGCTTATGTATTTTTTTAGTTCGGAAGGAAAGCGAATATTAGTTAGCGAAGCATTTTGGATTTGGATTCCGTTGGCTTTAACTATGGTTGTTGTTAAATTTGTAAGATTGCGGGGAAAGAAAAAATAAATAAGCGTTATTTTCCTAGCGCTTTTGCATCCACCATTTTCTATCTCGATTATTTCATGCCTACTTATCGCATTAATACAATGCGTGTCTACTAAGATATCCGGTATTGAATTTACTAATTATATGCGTAAGTGTTTTAAAAGCTTGATTATAACGCATAGAAATTACCGGTCTGAATATTAAAATAGTATCTGATTTTCGGCAACATTTTTTATTAAAAAAAGCATCGAATTAAAGAAAACTGTATCTTATAAATAAGAGCCTTTTTTTTATTTACTAATTAAAAATAAAGTTCCCAAATTGAAAAATTTTAAACAAACACTCAATGTTCAGATTAATATTGCAATAAATTATGTCAAGAAAAAATATTCGACTGCTGAATTTAAAGGGTGCGGCAATTATGGATATCAGTTATTTAAGCGCATTTACCGCAATGGAAAAAGAGACAAATATAAATAAAGTCATGCTCGATAAAAACCGCAAAAATTTAGAAAACACATACTTACTATACGAATAAAATTTGATTTTTATAAGATAGAATAAATGACTCAAAAGCAGAAAAATACTCTAGAAGACGCAAAAAAATCCAGTTCTTTGCGCAGACGTCAAATAGAATTTGAGACAGAGGCGTTCCCGCATAAGGATATTTTATACAATTTCGCTTTGCGAACTACCGGAGATAGAGACGATGCTTATGATCTTTTACAAGAGACATTTATGAAAGCTTTTCGTTTTTGGGATAAATTCGAAAAAGGCACTAATATGCGCGCGTGGCTCTTTCGGATTATGAAAAATTCGTACATCAACCGATACCGAAAAGAAATACGCGAACCGGGTATGGTAGATTACGACGATGTCGAAAATTTTTATGATTCAATTAGAGACGACAGCAAAGATTCCAACGATCTTCAACAAAATTTGTATAGGAATATGTTGAGCGACGAAGTAATAAACGCGCTTCAATCACTGCCGGAAGATTTCCGCACTGTTGTAATACTTTGCGATATTGAGCAATTGACTTATGAAGAGATAGCAGAGTTTTTGAATTGTCCGATTGGAACTGTGCGCTCACGTTTGCACAGAGGAAGAAAAATATTGGAAGAAAAACTGCATGATTATGCGCTTGAGCGGGGTTTAATTGAGGAAGAATGAATTTAGTTTATATCTTAAATTATACTCCAATCAACAATCTTTGTCCCAATCTAATAGGCAAGCCGGCTTCAAATATTTTTTCCGCCGCTAATTTATAATCGTATGGATTTCTAATATTTTCATAATGCCATTTATCGGTATCAAATAGTCCAAAACTCAGGTTTATGTTTCGATCACGCGGTTGACCAATGCTTCCAACATTTATAATATAGCGGTCTTCTTTTTTAATAACTCGAATTCGTCCATTAGTTGAAAAAACGGCGGGAATATGAGTATGGCCGATAAAACAAAAAGATTCCGTAAAACAATTAAAAGCATTTATCGCCGTCTCCTCTACAAAAATATATTTCCATTCCCTCGGAATACAAGGGGATGAATGTACGAAAAGTAAATTATCTCTTTTATTTAGCAATTGAAGAGTTTTCAAATATTCATAATTTTCTTTTGTAATCTGTTTGTGAGTCCAAAATATAGCCGTGCGAGCGTCTTCTGTGAAATAATCTAATAAATCCAAATTTAATACAGCTTCATCATGGTTTCCTATAACAACTACAGAACAATTCTTGCGAACAAGTTCAAGGCATTCATTTGGATTAGCCCCATATCCGATAATGTCGCCAAGACATATAATTTCGTCTACTGATAGAGTTTTAATAATATCGAGCGCCTTTGTTAGAGCTTCGAGATTTGAATGAATGTCAGATATAATTGCTACACGCATTAATGTTATAAAAATTTTAATGTGAAAATATAGTTAAACTCCTTTCGCTATGCAATGTTTAATAGTATTTACTCAGCAATTCTCTTATGAAGTGGTTATCTGTGTAATCTTACCGAAGGCATCTCAACGTAAGTGTTCTATGCTATTTCTTATTACAATCACACTAAGTAATTACGATAATATTTGAATGAAGGGCTACAAAATTTTAATAATTAATTGCCTTCCTTTTAATCGCTATGTATATTGGCAAGGTTAAATTAATGGGAATTGTTGATTACTAATTTGAAAAACGAAAAGAAATATATCGCGTTTACTTCGGTAATTGCCGCTTTGTTTTTAGCAGGATTAAAACTTTCTGTTGGCTTATGGACAAATAGTCTTGGAATTTTATCAGAAGCTGTGCATTCGGGTTTTGATATGTTTGCGGCAATTATGACGCTTTTTGCCGTATCTTTTGCCGATAAGCCGGCTGATAGAGATCATCAGTACGGGCATGGTAAGATGGAAAACATATCCGCTTTTATAGTAACTTTGTTATTGGTAATTACCTGTGCAGGGATAATTTGGGAAGCAGTTGACCGTCTTAAATCACATACCCATCATGTTGAAGCAAGCGTGTGGGGGTTTGCTGTAATGGGCATTGCAATAATAATCGATATCAGCAGGTCTCGTGCGTTATATCGGGTTGCGAAGAAATATAATAGCCAGGCGTTAGAAGCGGATGCCCTCCACTTTTCGAGCGACGTATGGTCGTCGCTAACTGTAATCTTGGGTTTGTTTTTTGTGTATATTGGATATCCGATCTTCGATTCAATTGCGGCAATCGTTGTTGCATTTTTAGTTTTATTTGTAAGCTATCGTTTGGGTAGGCGCACAATTGATGCTTTGATGGATAGAGCTCCGCGCAATATTACGGCAGAAATTGAAAAAGTCATTATATCGGTAGAAGGCGTAGAAGAACTTCGCAGGCTTCGCGTTCGTCTTTCCGGAGCGCATTATTTTGTGGATACAACGGTGGCGATTCGCCGTACAATTCCTTTTAATAAGGCGCATCAAATTATGGATATTGTTGAACGATCTGTAAAAACTATTCAGCCGAACGCAGATATTGTAGTTCATGCAGAGCCGTTTGAAGCTAAGGATGAATCATTAATTGATAAAATTAGAATGATAGTAATGGAGAAAGGGCTTCGCGCGCCTCATAATATTGAAGCGCATATAACAGATGGTAAATATTTTATTGATTTCGATATCGAATACGCGGCTGGAAAAAGTTTTGCGGATGCGCACAAAATTTCCTCAGAAATTGAAGAACAGATACTAAAAGAATTACCGGCGGTTGGCAAGGTTACAATTCACATGGAAGAATATCAGCCGTCTGAGCGAATACTTAGCAACGTTACAGACGTGGAACTGAAATTATCTAAAGAAATAAATAATGTTGTTGAAAAACACAAAGACGTTTTTGCTTGCAAAGAATTGACTTTGCTACGCGAAGGACGCCACTATAATGCAACTCTTACTTGTCAAATTGATAAAACAAAGACGCTTGATGAAGTTCATCAAATTATTTCCGAAGTTGAAGCCGATCTTTTTCAATATTTTAAGCAATTAAGAAGAATCACAATCCATGCGGAACCGAAATAGAGATTGTGAGATATTTAAATTATGAGAAATTGAGATTAACATTCTCATAATCTTACATTTCCACTTTTTAAAATCTCCATCATGTTTTCTGTTGTTTTTTCTTGGCGGCGGGAAACAACACATTGTTTAAAATTAAACGGTAGCCTGGCGAGTTTTTGTGTAGATTCAAATCTGTTGGCGGGTCGCCAACAGCATGTTGATAATCTTCCGGGTCATGCCCAGAATACCATGTATATGTGCCTCTGCCAAAATTGCTGTGAATATACCGCGCCTCTTCTGTATTTTCTCGCTCTGCAAGAATTGTAACAGTTCTTTTAATTAAGCTCTTTTTAAATGCAGTTGTCTGCCCCATAAATCCTTTAATGATATTTACATGATTTTGAGTAAGCATTGTTGGGACTGGGTCATATTTCGCCGAAAATTCAAATAGCGTAAAATAATCGGTATTGGGGTCGCGTATAGGAGGCGGATCGCTTGTTGGAATATCAATATCGGAGTATTCATATCTAAGTGGATTCATATCAAGTTTGAAATTCTCAAAAGCTAATGTTTTGCTGAAATCAAGTTTTGCCTGAGCATTACGGTCGGCGGGGTCGCCATCGAACATTACATCGCAGATATCAACATTTTCTCCCGCAAGTGCAATGTCGTAGCTATCAGTAGCGGAACACATAGCAAACATAAATCCGCCATTGCCAATATATTCTTTGATAGAACGTGCGACTGCTTTTTTTGCTTCAGATACTTTTTTATAACCAAGTCGTTTCGCTTCTTTTTCATACAACATTTGTTGTTCTATATACCAAGGCGCATTTCTAAAATTTGCAAAGAACTTGCCATATTGGCCAGTAAAATCTTCGTGGTGAAGATGGAGCCAGTCATACTCAGCAAGTTTACCGGATAGAACTTCTTCGTCCCACACTTTTGTATATTTTATCTCGGCATATTCAAGAGCCAATGTTACTGCATCATCCCAGGGTTTGAAACCGGGCGGCGCGTATACGGCTACTTTTGGCGCTTTTTCAAGCCGTACTACATCCTGATTATTATCTTCCTGTTGAATCTCAGCATAAATTATAGAAGCTTCGCCAGATGTTAGCGGTTCAAAATGTACGCCTCGAATTCGGCATTCTCGAGCAAGCACACTGCTGTAGTCCATCATAAAAGAGCCGCCTCTGTAATTCAACAGCCAATCTACCTCTCCGTTTTTATCCAAAACCCAGAATGCTATACCATAAGATTTTAAATGATTTGTTTGTTTTAAATCCATGGGAATGAGTAATTTCGTCTGCCCGGTGAGCAATGGTTGGTGCACGATAAGAAATAAAATAAACCAGAAATATATTCCAAATCTTTTAACTCTAAATATAGTCATCTATTAGTATTCCTCAGCAAAACAATTAATGTCAATATCTTTGTTTTATCTTGCTATAATATAATGATACTGTAATTTAGAGGAAATAAAAAAGGCGATTCAATAATATGAACCGCCTTAGAAAAATGAAAAAGCAAAAGTTAGTTAAAACTATAACTCATAGATAGAACACCAAACATTGCTGTTCCTTGTCCACTAATTATGTAGGGACCATTTGCAAGCCATTGCTCACAAAGATAACCGTCGAATGCGAATCTATCGAAATGGATTCCAAGTCCAACTGAAAGAAGCTGATCTGAAGCGAACATTCCATACGATGGGAAAAATTGATAATCGAGACTTTGTTTATATTCCTGTTTCCTGGCAGGCGATGGAGCTTCGGTTGTGCTTGTATAGGTCGAGAAAGCTTTGAAATAACCTAATCGGCCTGTTAACCAACTTGTGATTTCAAATTCAGCGCCAAGACTTACTTTTGGAAGTGTAGATATGCTATTTGAATACTTTGTGGTTTGTAAAACAGAATCTTTCGGAGCGTCAAGCCACATAGTAGCATTTCTAAATCTTGCTGACTCAGTCTTAAGAGACATAGATTCAAAACTTATATTTGCAAAAACTTTTCCTCCCGGAACGGTAATATTTGCGCCAACGCCAAGTTCAATTTCATTTCGACTATACTTATCGGGTGTTGCATTAAGTTTCCGAGTTGGTAAAATTGCGTACTTTATTTCCGGATCGTAGCCAAATGTATAGAACCGAATCATAGGTATCAATGTAAGTTTGTCGCTGAACTTCATGAATAAGCGTCCATTGATAGATAGTTCAGTTCCATTAGCGCTTAATTCCCCGTCACTAGATAAAGAGCCAGGTGGTGGAGGCGGCGCTGTATGTTTTGCAGTTGCGCTATTTATACGTAAAAGCGCTGAAGCATCGAGAACTAATAAATCAAAGTCCATTATAACACCAGCTTTTAAACCAGTCTGACCAACAGAAACCTCATCTATAGTATTTTTTGTGTGACTTGGATTAGCAGTGTAATCATCGCTTGAGGACCAACCGACACGATAAATTGCGGCGCCAACTTTCAATCCGCCAAGACTCATCGCTCCATAAATTTGCAACGGACGTGGCATTACATTTGGATTAAATAAGCCGGGGCTTTCGCCTGCCCAACTTGCTAGATTATTCATGCCTGCAACAAAATCATCAGCGCGAGAAATACCAAACTGAGTACCATAAGAGTTTGATGAAAACGCAGGACCTTCTTGTTTGCCAATTGAGATACCGACTGATAATCCTTTCCAAATTGAATATGTAAATCCGGCAACTTGCTGATTTGCGCTGTATCCAAAGAAATTATAACCAAGTTCCGTATAAATAAAATCGCTGTACATCAAAGCATATGCTGGATTCATATAGATATCAGTATAATCCAAGATTGAAGAATTTGTAGGGCTACCTCCTAAAGCTAACACTCGCCCTGCTCCACCTGCTACGTACTTTACATCATCTGCGGCTTGTAAAATATTGCAAACCACTAAAACTGTAATCAATAAAAATAAAAACTTTTTCATACAGACCTCCTGTTAATTATTTGTAGTTTAGTTAATACAGCATTGTTTTAGAAATTAATATGCGCTAAAAGTAAAAATATTTATCAGAAAACACAATGTTTTTTTTAATTCATATATTTTATTGATGTGTTCACAATAAATGTTTCTAGTTCTTTGCATTTTTTATTTGGAAATAGACTCGAACATAAAATATCAATACGGTTTATATAGCCCCAAAGTTTTTCAGCAAACGAATACTCGAAAATAGTTACCCTACGTTTCTTAGTATTAAGAAACCCGCGCCTACAATCAAAGCGCTGCCAATTAGTTTCCTCGATAATCGCTCATCTGCAAATAATTTGCCGCCAAAAAAGGAAGCGTACAAAATAGAAGTGCGCTTTACTGCTAAAACAAGAGCAATTGGGGCTAATTTTGTGGCTTCTAACTGTGTAAAGCGATATGCAACTGTAAGCAATGCTATTATGATAATAATTGGCATTAGTGTAATTCCCTTTCTTACAACGAGTTGAATAGATTGTCTGCGCAAAAGCAAGAAAACCACAAACATTGAGCAATAAATAATATGTTGATAAAACAAAACTACAAGAGGTTCTGTCTTATAACCGCTCATTAGAATTTTATCGAATACGGACGATATAGCAAATAATGCAAGCGCGCCATACATATAGTAATGATTTTTAGTCGCCATAATATCTTTGAATGGTTGAAAAATATTCTGGTGCGGTTTCGATTCAAGAGTGTAAGTTCCGGCTATCATCATTATAATTCCAATCCACTCGATACCTGTTAATGTTTCGCCTATCATAATTAAAGCGGCTATAGCTGTAACAGCAGGAGTTAATCCAAGAATAGGAAGAGCAACGCTTATCTGATTATGCTCTAGTGACATCATTACGAGCAGAAACGCCATCCCTCCAAGTAGACTCTTAAATAATATGATAATTAATGTTGATGTTGGAATAGACATTATATTTGTGGAGAATGGTATGAATAACGAAAAGATTAGAATTATGACTGAAACAAGAAAAGAAAATTCGAGAGCAGTTATTTTAAATAAAACCTTCTTTTGTAAAATTGCCGCCGCTGCCGAAAGGACAGCCGAAATTGTCGCTATTATAAACCAATACATAATTTAGTTGCAATAATTAATTCATAAATAATTTCAGAAAATATATAAGTCGAATTTACATCTTCACTGTAACGGAAAGAAAAATATTTCTGCCCGGCTCTTCTTTTATTACTCCACGCAAAGTTGCAAGATAATTCCGGTACGCCTTATCAAAAATATTTTGTATGCCCATCCTTGCTGTTACGCTAAATTGCCATATTTCGAAAGGATTACTTACAAAATTAATATTTGCTGTTCCATAACCTGCCGTTGGGGTTTCGCCAACTGCGGGATTCCTTTGCTTGTCAAAAATTAAACAAGAAGTATTCACAGACCCAATATTTTTTAGAAATATGCTTAAGGCGATTTCGCCATTTAACGGATTTAGCTGAGCAAGATTTGTATTATTGCGTAAGTCCTCTCCGCGCACATACGATACCGATACTTTCAATGCAGACCAATTTGTTAAAGAATTTTCACATAATATTTCATAGCCATACAATTGAGCTTTCCCAATATTTTTTTTAACTAAAGCTTGCCGACCTTCAAATAATCCTGCCTCTTCCGAAATTAGATTTGTCAGTCTATTCAAAAAAAGATCTGCTCGTATTTTTAGAAAGTCAGAAGCGGCTCTTAATCCGACGTTCACACAGTAACTTCTTTCAGGCTGAAGATTTGGATTGCCAACTATTACGTATCCTTTTCCTAAGTCAAGATACTGATAACGTTCTTCGAGCGATGGTGAGCGAAAAGCCGTTGCAACCAGCAATGTGAGTCCTGTTTGCGAATTAAGAAAATAATTCAACCCAACATTAGCGCTCCAAGATTCATCATGCGCTGAGCCGCGTTTCCACAGAATTGTCGAATCGGCAGTATTAATTATTTTTTCGCCCGATGTGATTATGTATTCAGGATTATAAGTTTTTTCGTTTTGAACTTTTATCCAATCGTAGCGCGCGCCGGTTGTCAGAATTAATTCATTCGGCAAAATTTTCCACTCGTCTTGCGAGTAAATTCCAATGTTTAAAAATTTTGATTCAGGGATTGGACGCTCACCTATTATTCTGTTTTGTGATTTTTGATATCGTTCTCTGTGGCTATCTAAAGTGCGTTCCCATGCTTCTGCGCCAATAACAAGAAAATGATTTTTCATAGGAATAAGTTTTGATTCTATTTGAGCGCTTATTGTTGAATGAACGGCATGAGGCGTAACCGTTAGCGTTGGATTTTGGATAATTTCCACATTGCGTGAAATTTTTTGATGCGATGCGCGAACTGTAAACAGATAAAAGTATTCCGAAATATTTGGAATATTGTATTCAGCGCTGAACAGTTCGCGGCGCGCAAGCGTGTATCGCACAACGGCTGTTGTGCCAAAAGGCGAACCGCCCGGAATTCCAACGTCTTCTGCCTGCGAGCGTTGATAAGAAAGAAATATATTTTGCTCGCTGGTTGTTTTTATTCCAACTGATCCGGAAAAACTGAAGTCTCGATACTGAGAATTAGGAAGCGCTCCCGCCGGAGTTTTTGTGTTTCCCGCATTTCTGTACCCACCGCTCAGCCGTAATGTGTATCTATCAGAAGATACATCGACAGCCGCATGATGTGAGAGTTCTCCATTCACACTTGAAGCACTGTTAGTCAATTCCGAATTTATTTTTGACTCTTCGCTAAACGATGGCCGCTTTGTAACAAAATGAACAACCCCGCCAAGCGCCCCTGTTCCGTATAAAACAGAGCCGGAGGATTTGATACTCTCAACTCTTTCGAGGTCGTTTATGTTAATTAACGATAAAGCCCCGGCTATATCATTTGCTGTTTCAATTCTAATATTGTCAATTAATGAAATGACATTTGAGCGGCTCAACCCTCGTATAGAAACAGTTGTTTGCCAAGTTCCATCGCGCACAATGGCTATGCCTGGAATATCAGAAAGCATATCAGATATTGTAAACTTTGGAATTTGAACAAGTCGTTCGCTTAAAATTACATCTAACGGATACGCAGTTTCGTTTTTTGTTGATAATGTTCGCGTGCTTTTTATAATAACTTCATCGGAATGAAAGAGTATGGGTTTCAGCAATATCAGAATAGCTTCATTATTTTCCGTATCGACTACAATATGGCTTTCCGCGCTTAGATATACAAAGTGGCTTACAGCAAGTAAATATTCACCTGGAGTTATGTTTTCGAAAGTGAAATTACCTGTTTCATTTGTAACCCTCGTTTTTTCCAAGTTGATAATTTTTATTACCGCCCCTTCTATTGGCTGATTAGTTGTTGCGTCGATTACTTTGCCGGAAAGATTTAAATTTTGAGAAATTAATAATTGGCTTCTTATAATTAAAATTGTACTCAATACTAACAAAGTTCTCATATCAGTAAAAAAATATATTTTTGTTGTCGTCTGAATTAAAATTTTTTGTTAAAAGACTCCTGATGTTTAGTAAAACAAATATTGTCAGGTGCCTCGAGTGCATGGGACAAGTATTGCCACTTTCGGCTTTAGGCGGATGAAAAATTCTTTTCCAACCTAACTCAGGTTTCAACATCGAAAAATTTATATTTAATGTAAGTATAAATCAGCTGTAAAAGGAAGCGATATAACGTAAAATAATGCAATTTCCAAAGAAATATCTATTATATCGATTGTCTATCAAAAAAACGCATAAATAAAATTATCAGTAATATTTATTCAATAAAAACTTCTTGCCTTAAAAATAATTTTCTGTTTTAGTATTTCTTCTATATATTATAGTAGAGATTTTTCATCGTTCATTGAAGTTGAAGTAAAATTTACATTGATAAGCAATTTGTATTAGCAGAGTATTTCTTAAAAGTTTTTCACAAAGATATTCAAGTTATTAATTAGAAGTTATTGCAATTAATAAATCTAAAGCTGTTTGGTTATCATTTCTACGAAGATTAAATCACTGCGCTCATTAGTTAATGAGATCATAATAAAAAACTTCGCTTCCCTGAACCTCTATATGTGATACTTGTATTCTGTAATATTAAAAAATAAAAGTTACTTAATAACCTGAAGAAAGTTTATTGTCAAAAGATAAATTTTTAGGAGCAATTATGGCTGAAACACAAACACTGTCTCGCGAATTAAAGGAATTAGATACTGTAATCGCAAAACATAAAGGTGAACATGGTGAACTGCTGAGCATTTTAGAAGAAGCGCAACTTGTAAATGAGCATAAATTTCTTTCTGAAGAAACTTTAGACCATGTTTCATTGCGAACCGGAATTCCACTTTCGCGCGTATATAATGTTGCAACTTTTTTCTCATTCTTTAATCTTAAGCCGCAAGGAAAACACACTATCACAGTTTGCAGAGGCACAGCGTGCCATACAAAAGGTTCGAAAGCATTGTTAAGCGATATAGGATTGATGTTAGATTGCAGTAAAGCGCTTGAAGAGGGGGAATCGTTTTTTACTACTCCCGATCATCAATTTACGATATCTACAGTTGCTTGCTTTGGGCAATGTGCGCTTGCGCCAGTAGTAGCGATTGACGGAGTAATTTACAGCAACGTTACAACGGCAAAACTCCAGAAAATAATATCAAAAATTTCAAAAGGGAGAAAAAAGCCATGAAGATTCAGAATGCTGTTGAGTTAGAAAAAATTAGAAAGCAGGGTTTAGCTAAACTTATACCCGATGTTCCTAAAATTTCTGTAGGCATGGGAACTTGCGGTATTGGCAACGAAGCCAAAGAAGTCTACGAAAGCTTGCATAAAGCGATCAAAGCAAGAAAAGCAAAGATAAATCTTAACACAGTGGGATGTTTTGGTTTTTGTTCGGAGGAAACGCTCGTTAATTGCTATGTGCCGGGACAACCGATTGTAATTTTACACAAAGTAACGCCTAAAGATGCGGAGAGCATTGTTGATGGACTTTGCCGAGGAATAATTCCGCTTAAGAAAGCGCTATGCAGAATTGAGAAATGGAATTTTTACACATCGCGATTGGAATTTGGTGTCGGACTCGGAAAGGTTCCATTATGGAATGAAATTCCTTTTTTCAAAGGGCAGAAAAAAATCGTGCTTCGTGATTGCGGTTTAATTAATCCGGAAGATATTGAAGAATATATAGCTGTTGGCGGGTATAGCGCTCTTTTTAAAGCATTAACACAAATGACGCCAGATACAGTTCTAGAAGAAGTTAAAAACTCCAAACTTCGCGGACGCGGAGGCGCTGGTTTCCCAACGTCGATAAAATGGGAAATGATGAAGAAAGTTGAAACCGATAAAAAGTACATCATCTGCAATGCTGACGAAGGCGATCCCGGCGCATATATGAACCGGAATGAAATTGAAAGCGATCCGCACGCCTTAATAGAAGGAATGTTAATAGGCGCATACGTGATGGGTGCCGATGAAGGGATTATGTATGTGCGCGCCGAATATCCGCTTGCAGTCGAGCGATTTAAAAAAGCGGTCGCCGCGGCAAAAGAATTCGGGCTTTTAGGAAAAAATATTTTAGGGACTAATTTCAGCTTCGATTTATCTTATGTTGAAGGAGCCGGAGCGTTTGTTTGCGGCGAAGAAACAGCGTTAATTGCTTCAATTGAAAACCGAGCGGGTCGTCCAATTCCGCGTCCGCCATATCCTGCACAAAAAGGATTATGGGGAAAACCCACAAACATCAACAATGTGGAGACATGGATTAATATTCCGGTTATTTTGACAATCGGCGGAAATGAATTTGCAAAATTTGGAACTCAAACAAGCACCGGCACAAAAGTATTTTCGCTTGTCGGAAAAATTAAGAACACCGGACTAGTGGAACTTCCGCTTGGCACGCCGCTTGAAAACATAATTTACCAAATGGGCGAAGGGACTGGAAATAAAAAGAAGATTCGTGCTGTGCAGACCGGTGGTCCATCGGGCGGATGTATTCCTGTTGAACATTTTAATACGCCTGTTGATTATGAATCATTGACAAAACTTGGCACAATTATGGGCTCCGGCGGAATGGTTGTGATGGATCAGGATAATTGCATGGTTGACGTTGCACGCTATTTTGTCGAGGTAACATATAACGAATCGTGCGGTAAATGCACGCCGTGTCGGGAAGGGCTTGCTCAATCGCTTGCGCTTTTAAATAAAATTACGCGCGGCGAAGCAACAATGAATGATCTTGACACTTTAGAAAGATTGTCTTATGTAATCCGCGATGCTTCTTTATGCGGATTAGGGCAAACGAGTTCTAATCCAGTGTTAAGCACATTGCGCTATTTCCGAGATGAATACGAAAAGCATATTATACAAAAGCGATGTAAAGCCGGCGTATGCGAAAACTTATTTATGGCTCTATGCGAAAATAGCTGTCCTATGCACATGAATATTCCCGGCTATCTACAGCTTCTAAAGGAGGAAAGAATTGAAGAGGCGTTCGAGTTGACATTGCGCGATAACCCTTTACCCGGCACAGTTGGTAGAATCTGTTATTTCCATTGCATGGTTAGATGTAGAAGAGAAATGGTAGATGATCCTGTTTCGCAGGGCGATATACATCGTTATCTTGCCGATACAATGTATAAAATGGGGAAAGAACAAGAAATTTATAGAAGGTTAATAAGAGAGAAGCTTTCACCAACGGGAAAGAAAATTGCAGTTATTGGAGCAGGACCCGCCGGATTAACCGCGGCTTATTTTCTCGTTCGTCTCGGTCACGAAGTTACTGTTTATGATAATCATGCGAAAGCGGGCGGAATATTGCAATATGGAATCCCGGCTTATCGCTTGCCAAAAGAGGGGCTTAATAAAGAACTGGAGCTTTTCAAAAAACTTGGCGTAAAGTTTGTATTCAACACAAAAATAGGAAAAGATAATCCTTTTAAAACTTTGCAAAAGCAGAACGACGCAGTTTTAATAGCAGTGGGCGCGCAAAAAGATGTTGAACTCGATATCCCAGGCACGCATCTGAAAGGGGTATTACAGGGCTATGAATTTCTTGAAGAATTTGCCGCTGGCAAAAAACTTCATATCGGCAAAAAAGTTGTCGTTGTGGGTGCGGGAAATGTTGCAATTGATGCGGCGCGTTCCTGTTTAAGACTTGGCGCCGAGGTTACAATAGTTTATCGCCGCGATAGAGATGAAATGCCCGCTAATGAACATGAAATTCAAGACGCTATTGAAGAAAATATAAAATTCAAGTTTATGTCTGCGCCATTAAAAATAATTGGCGATTTGAAAGGACATGTAACCGGACTCGAAGTTCGTAAAATGAAATTTGACGGTTTCGATAACTCTGGTAGAAAGAAACCTGTCGAAACTAACGAAACAGAAATTGTGGAATGCAACACTGTTATAATATCCATTGGTGAAAAAGTTGATTTTGAGCCGGCTAAAGAAATTGGTTTAGAGTTGAAGAAAAATGGTACTATTAAAATATCTCAGCCAAGCTGTCGCACAAATATTCCTAAAGTCTACGCCGGTGGAGATGCTATAAGCGGACCGGCTACTGTTGCCGAAGCAATGGGTTTTGCGCGGCAAGCGGCTGAAGCGATTGATTTTGATTTGACTAAGGAAAAACGATTCTACCGTTTGTTCCGCGAATTCAAGTATAAAGACGAAATAGTGCCGGCTCCGGAAGAAGAAAAGAAAGTTATTCCTAAAAAACTAACAGTAAAAGAGAGGATTTCGAGTTTCCAAGAAGTTCTTGGCGGATATTCCGGCGAAGAAGCATTGGATGAAGCGGCTCGTTGCTTGCGATGCGATGTGAAATGTCATCAAGAAGAAGAAAATTAAGAGGGTTATATGGAAAATAAATTTGTGAACATAAAAATTAATGGGATTGAATTTGCAGTTACTGATGGAATTACAATTCTGGATGCTTGCAAGCGCAATGGAATAAAAGTGCCTACATTATGTTATTTAGAAGATGTTGCAGGGAATTCCTCTTGTGGCGTTTGTGTCGTTGAAGTTAAAGGCGCGCGCTCGCTGGTTCGAGCATGCACAGCTTGTGTCCACGAAGGAACAGAAATTGTTACAAATTCGCTCCGCATCCGCGACTCCCGAAAAACAAACGTCGAGCTTTTACTTGCTAACCACCCGAAAGATTGTTTTTCTTGCTTGCGAAATCAAAACTGCGAATTACAAGCGATTGCCTCCGATCTTGGAATTCGGGAAATCAAATTTACACGAACCAAAAAAGTAGAACAACTCGACGCTACATCTCCTTCGATTATTCGTGACCCTAACAAATGTATTTTATGCGGCAGATGTATTGCTGTTTGCGGAACAGTGCAAACGGTTCATGCAATCGGTTTATCAAAGCGTGGTATAAAAACAAAAATTTCAACTTATATGGAAAAGGGATTAGGAAACGTTGCATGCACATATTGCGGCCAATGCGCGCTCGTGTGTCCGACCGGCGCAATTGTTGAACGTGATGACACAGACGCTGTATTTGAAGATTTAATGAATCCGGAAAAAGTAGTAATTGTGCAGACTGCGCCTGCAATTCGCGTCGGTATTGGCGAAGCAATGGGAATGGAATCAGGCGCGCTCGTAACCGGACAAATGGTTGCCGGTTTGCGACGACTTGGTTTCAACAAAGTATTCGATACGCAATTTACTGCCGATCTCACAATTATGGAAGAAGGACACGAACTGATTAAGCGCATTACAAAAAAAGGCACGCTTCCAATGATTACTTCATGCTCGCCGGGATGGATAAAATTTGCAGAACATTTCTTCCCTAATATGCTCGATCATCTTTCGACATGTAAATCGCCGCAACAAATGTTTGGCTCAATAGCAAAAACTTATTATGCGGCAAAAACAGGAATTGATCCGCGCAAGATGGTTGTGGTTTCTGTAATGCCTTGTACTGCAAAGAAATATGAAGCTCGCAGACCGGAAATGATGAGTGCGTTCGAACACTGGAAAGATAAAAAGGGCTGGTCAGATGACGATGCGTTTTATGATATCGATTATGTATTGACAACGCGCGAATTAGCTCGAATGTTCAAAGAATCTGGAATTCAGTTTGCTAATTTACCGGCGGAAGAATTCGATAACCCGCTTGGTGAATCAACGGGTGCGGCGGTAATTTTCGGAGCGACAGGCGGAGTAATGGAAGCCGCTCTGCGCACAGCTTACGAAGTTGTAACAAGCAAACCGCTCGATAATATAAATTTCACAGCCGTCCGCGGTATGGAAGGAATTAAAGAAGCCGAAGTTAGTATGAACGGCACAAAGATTAAAGTTGCAGTTGCGCACACACTTGCAAATGCGCGCAAGCTTTTCGAACAAATCGAAAAAGGCGAATCGCCGTACACATTTATCGAGGTTATGACTTGCCCCGGCGGATGCCTTGGCGGCGGCGGTCAGCCGATTCCAACCACTTGGGAAATCAGAAAGAAGCGGGCTGAATCAATCTATTTGGAAGATTCGAAGAAACCGGTCCGCAAATCTCATGAAAATCCTGAGATAGCAACGCTCTATAAGGAATTTCTTAAAGAACCGCTCAGCCACATGTCTCATAATCTTCTGCACACAAAGTATGAGAAACGCGGAATATTTGTTTGGAAATCTAATGGCGTAGAAAAGAAGAAGGAAAAGGAAAAAGCACACGCGGTGTAATGCTTTTGTAGGGACGTTCAATTGAACGTCCCTACTATGAATATTTTAAAAAAGGGCTTAGAGAAATCTAAGCCCTTTTCTGCTTGATAGATGAAAAAGATATTGCTATTCTAATTTACCTAATAGATACATAATCTGAAGTAACATAAACCTTAAAAAAAATGAGTGTCTCTAATAAATTAAAATCCTCTGTGTTATTCCATGTCCTCGTTGGTTATATCATTTTTCAATGTTGTTTGTATACCGTCTATCCGCAATCTTCACTATCAATCCGTGGAAAAGTTGTTGACGCAGTTACAGGCGAATCTTTACCTTCAGCTATTATAAAAATCATCGGAACAACACAGGGAACTATTAGCAACGCGCAAGGCGAGTTTAGATATTCTTTAAACGACACAATAGCTAAGCTCGCAATTAGTTATGTCGGATACATTTCTGATACGGTTTCGATTTCTGCTTATAAGAATAAATTTATCACAATTCAATTACAGCCAACTTTGATTCAAATGGCGGAAGTTATAGTAAGCGGCGAAGACCCTGCTTACGAAATTATCCGGGCGGCTATAGAAAATAAAAAGAAATGGATGAGCCGGCTGACTTCTTATGAAGGAAAAGCATTCAATCGCATTGTTATTCGGGCGCAGGATACAATTGCCGCTATTACCGAAGCTTATTCTTCGTTGTATTGGCAAAGAGGCGACTCTTTACGCGAAGTAATAACACAGCAGAAGCAAACTGGTAATCTGCCAACAAATATGCAGTTAGCGCGTGTCGGCAATGTTATCAATTTCAATGACGATACGATTTCGATGGGTGGATTCAAATTTACCGGAATAACTTCCCCCGATGCGTTTTCCAAATACGATTACAAATTGATCACTACAAGGAAAATGGATTATTTCCATGTGTACGATATTCAAGTTATACCAAAGTCGCGCATCAGTCCATTGTTCAGAGGAACTATTGCGATTGCGGAAAAATCTTATGCAGTTATCGAAGCAGACCTTGAAGCGAATGAAGCATTTGCTCAACCATTTGTAAATTATTCTCTTGCGAGATATAGGCAAAAATTTCAATTGTACGAAAATTCATACTGGTTGCCGGCGCATTTTCAATTTTTAGCCAAAGTAGAAATTAGTGTAATGGGAATTTCTCTTCCTCCTATCGGCATTGACCGCAGTATAGTTATATATGAATATAAAGTGAATTCAGAATTGCCGGACAGCATAAGTCAGATGGCGCGATTGACAGTTGATTCTTCATCAAAAACAATTGATACGACATTTTGGAGAGAGCATGAAGTTCTTCCATTGACAGCCGAGCAAGAAAGCGCATATAAAAAACTTGACAGTACGGCTTCGCTCGAAAGACAATTAGCGCCACGAGGAGCGATGTATAATTTCTTGAATTCTATTTCCACTGGAATAGTAAGCTACTTAGATATCAGCTTTAACAGAGTTGAGGGATGGCATTTAGGAATTTCAAAATCAATTGATTCGCTTACGAATGATCTCGGTGTCCGCGGCGGGTTTGCTTACGGAACTGCCGATAAGAAATGGAAATGGCATGCGGGCGCAACATATAGATTTGGCGAAGATATGAAAAAGACAACAAGGTTTGGCGGCGGCGCAATTTCTTTGACAGAAAAACAATGGAGCATTGATTTGGATATTTATGATCAACTTACAGAGTTTCCTTTAGTTTTAAATAAGGATCGCTTTTATAATCTCATCAACTGCCTTTTCTATCATGCCGATGCTTACGATTACTTTCTGGCACGCGGAACAATTGGTTCTATATCATATTTGCCGTCATCTTTATGGAAATTATCATTGAGCGGACGTTCGGAAAAACAATATTCTCTTTCTAAAAATACCGAGTATTCATGGTTTAATCGTTCCGGCATTTATCCGATTAATCCGCCGATTGTTGATGGCTCGATGAGAAACGTAAAGTTTGACGCCCGATATTTATCAACGCCAATGATGTCGTTTGTTCCTAATGCAATGCGTGTAACAGCGTCGGTTGAGCACTCTGCTCCGGTTTTAGGCAGTGATCACTCATTTACACAATTCAACATAAAGACACGCACAAAAATTTCTACAATGAATTATGATTTGCTGATGCCGCCATCTTTAACTTTAGTCGTAAACGCGGGAACGACATTAGGTAATTTACCACCACAGCAATATTTTTCTTTGGCTTCAAATGTGCTTTTTATCGGTGAGCAAGGGACATTGCATGGAGTTGGATCTCGAGAATTTTATGGCGACAGCTATATTATATGTTCTGCAGAATATAATTTTCGTCGTGCGCCTTTTGCCTTATCGGGGATTCGAATGTTGTACGAATCTAAACTTGAATTTCTATTAACTGCCGCTTTTGCTCGCTCATGGTTTTCCAACAGGGCAATAAAACTTCCGCAGTTTCCAGTCAAAGATACAAATGGCTTATATTATGAAGCTGGATTCGGCATATCAAATGTTTTCGATGTCTTCCGGCTCGATTTCACATATCGTTTCACTCAGCCGAAACAATTCGTATTCACATTGCTTTTATCGGATTTAATTGCAGGATTTGCGGAGCGGTGATAGCGTAGAGTGGTTGACTAAAAAGTTGTCATTCCCACGAAGGCGGGATCGTACATATTTAGATGTCAGACACTTCTCGTTGCTAATTCTGAGGCAAGTGTCAGAC
>JBBIII010000029.1:0-26756 GCA_037446575.1 Ignavibacteriales bacterium | reverse complement strand
ACGCCTAACTCATTAATTCCCAACTCTATATCTTCTCTGCTTACATTTTTTGCGAAAGCTTTATCTTTTAACTTTTTCTTTATAGATGAAGTTTCAAGATCGGAAATTTTATTCGGTCTGATTATAGCAACTGCAGTTATAAATCCACATAACTCATCGCAAGCAAATAAAACTTTTGCCATCAGAGATTCACGAGGCGTATTTGTATAGCTGGCATGACCTAAGATTGCAGTAATTATATCTTCTGGACAACCTTTTTCGCTTAATATCTCAGCACCTTTAATTGGATGCTCCAGCGCATTTGGATATTGCTCATAGTCGAAGTCGTGCAGAATTCCAGTGATAGCCCATTTTTCCTCATCCTCACCGAATTTACGCGCATATGCTCTCATCGCTACTTCGACAGCATACATATGTTTTCGTAATGCATCGCTCTTTGTATATTCATGCATTAGATTCAAAGCTTCTAAATAAGTCATTGAGTATTAAGTGTTTAGTTTTAAGTAATAAATTTATTTTGAACTATAATAATTGCAAAGATTTGAAAGATTACATTGATTGCAGAGCGGTTTCCGGGCGTTACAGGTTTTACGACCGTGCAGTATCAAAAGATTGCTGAAACGGTACCATTCCTTCTTCGGAACAATTTGCATCAAATCTTGTTCGATCTTCTCAGCATCTTGATGTTTGGTAAGTCCTAAGCGATTAGATAAACGAATTACATGCGTATCTACAACAATTCCACTTTGAATGCCAAATGCACCGCCAAGCACACAATTAGCAGTCTTGCGGCCAACACCGGGTAACTTAACCAGCTCTTCCATTGTCTGCGGTACTTTCCCCTTGTGTTTTTCAACTATTGACTGACATGCACTTTTTATGTTCTTTGACTTCATTTTGTAAAAACCTGTCGTGCGAATATCTTGTTCTAATTCATTTAAATTAGAATTAGCAAAGTCTTTAGCTGATTTGTACTTAGCAAACAACATAGGCGTAACTATATTAACCCTTACATCTGTGCATTGTGCAGACAGAATAGTAGAAACGAGTAATTGTAATGGATTTGAGAACTCTAATGCAGTCCTCGCCTCAGGAAATTCTTTCTTCAATACGCGGATAATTTCATTCGCTTGGTGCTGTAATTTCTCCGTGGACATCAAATCCACCTTAGAAAATCTCTTTTACGAACCAATTCCCTGCACCTAATGCCTTTGAGAATGTATTATTCTCTTGTGTAAATTTTTGAACCACGTTAATTGTATTACGCATTGTAAGTCTATCTTTAGTACGGATTCGTAATACAAATTCCTCGCCTATGCCAAGGCCAAGCTTTCTTTGCCATATTGAAACATTAAGGTCATGAATTTCAGTTCTAAAAACTTTAAATGATTCTTCTATCTCTTTATAAAAAATGTCGTAATGAGTTTTATCTTTAGTAAATTTTAATTGCAATTCAAATTTATCGTGTTCATTTTGTAGATTGCCATCTAGTAGCCTAAGATTATAAATTGCGGAAATCATTTTATTTAATTTACTCAACTTTACACCATGTGCTGAATTATAAATACCCATTCCCATCCGAATTATGTATTCAAGTATATCAAGATTGTAGCCACCTTGAATTAGGTATAACGACTCAAATACATTGGTGGACTTATTGATTTTAAAGCCCTGCTCCTGCATAGATTTCCGAAGTCGGAAATTATATGACTTCGGAATTTCGTTTTGCTTTGCATCCGTCAAATATCTGCCATCGTATCCACCGAGAAGTCCATAATGTATTTTAGGCAATAATTGCTCAGAAATTTGATTTATTTGGTCCTGAATGATTTTCTGAATTTCGACGGTATCAGATTGTAAAGGAGTCGATAAAAATTGTGAAAGATTTCCTCTGCTGGTTTGGACAGATTTTGCAACGAGCTCAGTTAAATGATTTTGCCAGACAGATTGTATCTTTTCCGATTCATCTAGAAGACCATTGCGAAAATCTCGTATCGATTTTACATACTCTTTAGATGGAATAGAATTTTTTTGTTGATGAACAACTGAGTATGCTATTATCGGCATATCAAAAGCTAAAACTTCATAAATACTCATAACTCTTTCCCCTATTTTATTTTATATCAAGATAATTAATATTTTGTTTAATAATCCATATGTGGACTACATTCTCTTTTTCAAGCCAAACCTTTCGGACAACTCCAATTCCGTATTGACATCTATCAAGGCGTGCGTATTGCGTGCATCCGGATTAATAATAATTTTTACTCCTTTTTCCTTACCATACTTTAAAAAACGCCATTCTAAATCTAAGCGCATTGGATGAGAATTAATTTCAATTGCTTTACTATAATCAGATGCCGCATCTATTACTTGTTTCATCTTTATTGGATATCCCTCTCTTTCAAAAAGCAATCGCCCTGTTGGATTGCCTAACATTGTTACATACTTATTCTTTATCGCCATGACCGTTCGCAAAGTTGCCTCTTCTACGCTCATATAAAATTTACTTTATATTGAAGCAACAATATAATCAAGCTCAGAAAGAAGTTGGTTATCAAAGTCTAATGCACAATCAGTTAAAATATCGCATTCAATGCCTTTTAAAATTATAGTTTTCTTGTTTTCAAAATTTAGCTTTTCAATCAAACTCGAAATTGACCTTGCTGCATTATGGTAAGCTTTCGTAAGAAATGGATTTCGCCCTTTAATTCAGAAAGGGTCCACATTTCATCGAGAATTTCAATAATTTTGGCTTTATACATTCAAACCGCCTATAAAATGCCCTTATTTGTGTTTAAATTGGCGTATAAAAGGAGTTTATCCTTGTATTGTAATAAGCGAGCTATTATTGGTTCTAATTCTGTATATTGCATTAATTCCAATCTTACTTTTGCCGCCCCATAAAGTGATTTAAGATAACCCGAATAGTGTTTACGAAATTCAATAACACCTTTTTTTTCGCCCTTGATATCTGCTGAAAGTTTCAAATGCTCTATCAAAACACGAAATCTTTCATCGATAGATAAAGCAGGGGGCAGGTTACCTGTTTCTAGAAATATTTTCGCTTGATTAAAAATCCAGGGATTATCAATTGCACCTCTTCCAATCATAACAGCGTCGCAACCTGTTGCGTCAAATGCTTTTTTTATCTTCTCTGGAGTTTCAAGTGAGCCATTTGCAATTATTGGAATAGATACTTCTTTCTTGATTTTTGGTATCCATGAAAAATCGGGTTCCCCTTTATGTGCCTGTTCTCTTGTCCGACAATGTATTGTAAGGGCTTTTGCTCCCGTTTGCTCGACCATTTTAGCAACTTCGATAATCTTTATGTTGTCTTTATCCCAGCCAAGGCGAGTTTTAACCGTAACCGGAATTTCAACCGACTTTACAACAACAGTAATAACTTTTTCCATCTTAGGAATATCCTTGAGGAGACCTGACCCAGCTCCACAACCGACTACTTTTCTTACCCAGCAACCGCAATTTATGTCAATAATTTCTGGTTGCAATTCTTCAGCCATTCGAGCCGCGCCTTCCATAGATACTTCTTCTCCACCATAGATTTGAATTCCTATAGGGCGTTCTTCTTCGCTAAAGTTCATCTTCTTTTTTGTTTTTTGGGAATTCCTTACAAGCCCTTCAGAATTCACAAACTCTGTATATACGATATCAGCGCCTAATCTTTTACAAACAATGCGGAAAGCTTGATCAGTTACGTCTTCCATTGGGGCAAGTAATAGGGGTTTTTCAATATTGATTGAACCTATGCGCATTTTATGTGGTCAATATAGTAAAACTGGGAGGAACAAAAAAGAGATATAATAAATAAAAAATCCGACCCACAATAAATGTGAGTCGGATTTAAAAAAATCTACTTTTTTTTCACATCTTCAAATTTTTCAATTTTGCTGACAAGCAACAACTTCATCCCCCCTTTTTCAAAAATACGCCCTGACACTTTTACTTTCTCAGCTACAAATGGGATTAATACTTCATTAGCTCCTGACATTGTTTTTTTTGTTTGTCCCACTAAATATAAATTGCCAGTCTTATCTTCAAGAATGCCAAGCGGAATTCCTTGCTTCGCACTTTTTAGAGCGCATTCTTTATGTACTGCACCTTTGCCTGCCCCAGTCAGTCCGCTGATATAACATTGAAGTTCAACAACTTCTCCGACTACATTTATATTTTTTCCTGTTTTATTTTGTGCAACTGAAAGCGAACAAAGTAAAGCTATTATTACAGTAACGTACAAGATTTTTTTCATATCATCTCCTTTTTAATTGTGTTTGTTTTTTAAATTGCATAGAAATTTCTATCCAAACTTCTATATTGTATTGCTTCGCTTAAATGTTCGGTTTGAATATCGTTACAATTTGCGAGGTCTGCAATAGTGCGTGCTACTTTTAGGATTCTATCGTAAGCGCGAGCGGAAAGTCCTAAGCGATTCATTGCTATCTTTAGCAATTCAGCGCCGTCATTATCAATTTTGCAGAACTCCTTTATATCTTTTGATTCCATGTCTGCATTGCTATATAATCCTTTTCGATTTGAAAATCGTTCTGATTGAAAACTCCGTGTTTTAATAACTCTTCCACGAATTTCTTTAGACGTTTCCCCAGCTCTTTTAGATGCAAGTTCATTATATTTAACTGATGGTACTTCTACGTGTATATCAATTCTATCGAGCAATGGACCAGAAATTTTACCGACATACTTTTGAATTTGAAGCGGTGTACAGGAACACTCTTGCGCAGAGTTGCCATAATTTCCACAAGGGCAAGGATTCATTGCACATACTAACATAAAATTCGCCGGATAATCGACAGACATTTTGGACCGGCTGATTGTAACCCGACTATCCTCCAAAGGTTGGCGTAAAACTTCAAGTACATTTCGAGCGAACTCTGGTAACTCATCTAAAAATAAAACGCCATGATGTGCAAGAGATATTTCGCCAGGTCGCGGGATTGTTCCGCCACCTACTAAAGCAGAATCCGAAATTGTGTGATGTGGTGAACGAAATGGACGCACAGAAACGAGCGCAGAGTTAGGAGGCAACATTCCAGCTACTGAATGTATTTTTGTTGTTTCTAATGCTTCATCGAACGACATCGGTGGAAGAATAGTAGGAAGACGTTTTGCAAGCATTGTCTTACCAGAACCCGGTGGACCAATCAGCAAAATATTATGCCCCCCTGCCGCCGCAACTTCTAACGCACGCTTTACACTTTCCTGTCCTTTCACGTCTGCAAAATCTACCGTATATTTTTGATTAGAAGAAAAAACTTCATTTCTATCAACTTGAAATGGTTTAAGCAAACTATGCTCACCGCCCAAAAATTCAACAGTCTCGCGGAGATTTCTCATTGGATATACATCAATTCCCGTTACCATGGCCGACTCTTTAGCATTTTCTTCTGGCAGTATAATACCTCTTTTTCCTTTGGCTTTGGCTTCAAGTGCAATTACTAATGAACCATGAATCGGACGTAACGAACCATCTAAAGCTAATTCACCTAATATTACAAAATCATTTAATATATCTGAGTTAAGTTGTTTTGAAACAGATAATAGACTAATTGCAATGGGTAAATCGTAAGAAGAACCTTCTTTTTTAACATCAGCAGGAGCTAAATTAATAGTGATACGGCCCCTAGGAAATTTAAAATCAGAATTCTTAATAGCCGCTGAAACGCGGTGAATACTTTCCTTTACTGCGTTATCAGGTAATCCTACCATAAAAAATTTTGGAGATACTGGATCAAGATGTGTCTCTACTTCAACTAAATATGCGTTAATTCCAAATGTAGCCGCACTATATACTTGTGCCAACATATATTTTTTACCATCCCTTTTTAAAATATTTAACAAATTCTATCTAAACATCCTTAGATATTCTAGCCTCTCTTTTAATTCATCTGTTGATTTTAGTAATTTTTCTTTTCCAAATATTGCTTCTTCCTGACTTGTAAAGGCAAGTAAATATTCATTACTCATAACGATTGCCTCCTCTGGACACACTTCTTCGCAAAAACCGCAAAAAATACATCTAACCATATTTATCTCAAATTTAATTGGATACCTCTCCTTCGGAAGTTCAGTTTCAGATGCTTGAACTTCTATTGCGAGTGAAGGACAAACTCGTGAGCAAAGCCCGCAAGCCACGCAACGTTCTATTCCATTTTCTGTAACTAAAACGGGCCTTCCTCGAAATGACCCGTCTGATTTGAATCGTTCTTCTGGAAATTGTATTGTAAATCTTGGCTTGAATATTTGACTTAGTGTTAATTTTATTCCTTTTAAAATTTCTGGCACATACATTCTCTGCCAAATATTAAGGTTTTCTTTTCGAATTATTTTTCTCGGTTGTTCCATCAGATGACTTTTTAATTTACGATTAAAATTATTATTCCTGTAACTAAAATATTCATTATCGCAACCGGAAGCATTACTTTCCAAAGAAGCTTCATTAATTGATCATAGCGAAAACGAGGAATAGTCCATCGTACGATTATAAAAAAGATCACAAATAAAATAACCTTTATGAAGAATGTAAATACTTGAAGAACGCTCAAAAATACTGGCGAGATATCAAGGTTTTCTGCAAATGGCACATGCCAACCCCCAAAAAATAGTGTTATAGTAACAGCGCTCGATGTTATAACATTAGCGTATTCTGCAAGAAAAAATAATCCAAACTTCATCCCAGTATATTCTGTGTGGTAACCTCCGACAAGCTCTGGTTCCGCTTCAGGTAGGTCAAATGGCAGTCGATTAGTCTCAGCAAATGCCGTGATTAAAAAAATCACAAAACCTAATGGCTGTAAAAAAATATTCCATTTAGGAATTATTCCCCACCAATATTCGGTCTGCTGAATTACAATTTGATCTAATCTTAATGTGCCTGATATCATTAATATTCCTATTATTGAAAGCCCTAATGATAGTTCATAGCTAATCAATTGTGCTGAGGATCGTAATCCTCCTAGTAAAGAATATTTATTGTTGGATGACCAACCGGCAAGACTAATTCCATACACACCAATCGAAGTGAACGCAAGAAGGAATAATAATCCAATATCTATATCGGCGATTAGTAATTTTACTTTCCGACCAAATATTTCAATCTCATTGCCAAAAGGAATAACCGCAAATGTAGTTAAAGCAATCACTATAGATATAATCGGCGCTAAATCGTGAATAAAGCGATAAGCGGCTTTCGGAACTATATCCTCTTTCATAAGAAGTTTTATTACATCTGCAAAAGGTTGAATGATACCTGCTGGACCCACTCTGTTCGGTCCATATCTATTTTGAACAAATGCGCTTATACGTCTTTCAGCGTAAACAGTTATCGCCGCCCCAAATACGAGCACGCCAAACATAATAAAAATAATTTTTACAAGTGTTATTATTAATGAAACGGCATCCATTTACAAGTACCAAAAGTTTAGAATAGTAATACAAATAATATTTAGTCAGTAAAAACAAAAATTTAACATTGCACCTTGATTCCCAATTTTCAAATAAGATAACCCTTTAAAAGCAGTAACTTTTTCTGCTATTTCTTTAAAAACATCTTCAGCAGAGTTATACTTAATTTTAGTTCCCATTGCTGTTGCTAATGCAGCTATAATTTTCCAAGATGGTCTTACATCTCGCTTAATTACTTTTCCCCAAGTATCATTAGGGGCGGCAAATTTATCCCATCGGGTCGCGGAAAATCCTTGCATTGTTCGTTCTTGACCTAAAATTGCTACTGCCGGTTGAATGAGCTGGACACGTCCTTGAAAATTTGTCATAGTGCCGTTATTTTCTGCATAAGTCGATACTGACATTACTACATCTGCAAGCTCCGTAGATTCATTCCTTAATGACGAATGAACAATCAAAAATTCTAAATTAGAAATCGCTTCTGCAATTTTGGGAATTAATGCTATGTTATCTTCTAATACATATAAAACTTTAATATTTCCGTTTTTAATTCCGGTAATGATTTGTTCTATACCAATCTCATTATCTTCTCTATGTACTCCTACTAATTTGGCTCCCAAGCTATTAGGTGATTTATCACCACGTATTAAAAAATTATCTTCATCTCCATCTTTTATATGATTTATGTAACCAATATTTTTACTTCCAATTATTTCTTTGATAAATTTTGCGAATACATAATTGTCTTCATTAGTTGCATATGCCGACCCGATTCCTGCTATTTCATTTTTTTTATAGGCGCGTAATTCAGATGCTAACAATGCGATTGACTCATCCCAATCGGTAGTAACAAGCACCTCATTTTTTCTGATTAACGGTCCATTTAATCTTTTTTCGCTCGATACAAATTTTAACGTATTCAATCTTCCATAATCACACATCCAATATGAATTGACATCTTCATTTTTTCTCGGCGTTAACCTTAGAATTTCATTATTTCGCACCCAAATATAAGTGTTACAACCGCGGGAACATCCGACACAAATACTTTCAGTAGAAGACATCTCCCAAACACGAGCTTTAAATCTAAAATTGCGGCTTGTTAGCGCACCAACCGGACATATTTCAATCACATTCATTGAATAGGGATTGTCTAATTGCGTACCCGGAAATGTTGTTAATTCGACATGCGTTCCTCTATCTGTGAATGTTAAAACTTTTTGATTAGCAATTTCTTCTGAAAATCTTATACACCTTGAACACATGATGCATCTTTCAACATCTAACATCACATTAGGACCAAGCTCCACTCTTTTCGG
The DNA here is from genome assembly GCA_037446575.1 of Ignavibacteriales bacterium. GTDB lineage: Bacteria > Bacteroidota > Ignavibacteria > UBA10030 > UBA10030 > JBBIII01. Next base: position 17,997 of record JBBIII010000029.1, on the reverse strand, counting down.
TTTATGCACCTTATCTTCTTTGAAACGACTTGCACCTTGACTGTATTTGTAAGAATAATCTTGCAACTTACATTCGCCAGCCTCATCGCAAATCGGACAATCGAGCGGATGGTTTATTAATATAAATTCCATTACAGCATTTCTTGCTTTTATTACTTTATCACTCTTTGTTTTAATAACCATCCCATCAGTAATTTTGGTAGAACATGCAATAACAAGTTTGGGCGTCTTTTCCACTTCAACTAAACACATTCTGCAATTGCCTGCTACGGATAATTTTGGATGCCAACAAAAATACGGAATATGTATTCCTTTTTTTTCTGCCGCTTCAATTATAGTGAGATCTGGTTCAACCTCTAATTCTTCACCATCAATTGTTATCTTTACCATATTATCCGAATCTTTTGTTGAACTCTGCTAAACCAAATTTTAATATATGCAAAGCTCTTTTTAAATCGTCTATATTAAGCATAAAAGCTAAGCGAACCTCATTTAGACCTTTACCAGTAGTTGCATAGAAACCTTGGGCAGGAGCCAATAGCACTGTTTCATTATTATATTCAAATTCTTCTATTAACCATTTTGAAAAATGCTCTGAATCTTTAACTGGCAATCCAATAATTATGTAAAACGCTCCTTCCGGCAAATAAAACGTTATGCCGGGTATTTCCTTTAATTCTTCATAAACAACGTCTCTTCTCTTTTTAAATTCTTCCACAATTGGTTTTGTGTATAGCTCAGGATTTTCTAAAAGAGGTATTAATGATAATTGCTCGATTGTAGCTACCGAAAGTCTTGCTTGTCCAAATTTTAAGACAGAAGCAATTACTTCCTTATTATGGCTTGCTAAAATTCCAATTCTTGATCCACAGACATTAAATCTTTTTGAACAACTATCCAATAAAATTGCACGATCTTTAATCTCGGGAAAATTTTCTATGCTTACAGACTTTGTTTCGTATGAAAACTCCCTATACACCTCATCTGAAAGTAAAAATAAATTGTATTTTTTAGATAGATTTACTAATTGTTGAACTTCTTCACGTGAATAAATTGTGCCCGTCGGATTTGATGGATTACAAAATAATATCGCTCGTGTTCTATTGGTTATAAATTTTTCTATTTCACTTTCACTTGGTAAATGAAATGCATTTTCAATGGTTAAAGGAATAGGAATAAGTTTTACATTGGCTATGCTTGCAAAACCATTATAATTTGTGTAAAAAGGTTCGAATACAATAATTTCATCATCTGTATCGCACACAACGCACATTGCAAAGATTATGGCTTCCGAGCCGCCTGCCGTAATAATAATTTCATCTTCGTTATACTGTATTCCATAATGTGCTAAATACTTTTTCCAAGCTTTAAGAGATTTTTCTAACCCATTTGATGGAGCGTATGCAATTGTTGGTTCTGAAAATGAGCGAATCACATCATATACAGCATTTGGTGTTGGTAAATCGGGCTGACCAATATTTAGCTGATAAACAGTTATACCCTGCTTTTTTCTCTCTTCTGCAATTGACATAAGCTTGCGTATAGGTGAACCTTGAATGTTTTTTCCCCGCAGAGATATGTCAAATTTAGTATGTTCTTTTTTCTTATTTGTTTCCACTTCCAATCTATTCGATCCTTTGTTAAATGTCTTTAATTTTTTCCATTAGGATGGAAGATAATTGTTGAAAATAGATTTTCATTGTATAATGCTTCCGCTAGTTCCTGAACATCATCAATATTTACATTTTCTACATTCGTAATGATATTGTCTATAGGAATCAACTCTCCAAAATAAATTTCAGAAGTCGCAAGTCTAATCATTCGATTGGGAATATTTTCTAAACCAAGCATTAAACTCCCTTTTAATTGCGCCTTAGCCCTATTTAGTTCTTTTCGGCTTATCCCTTTTTTCTTTAAAAAATTTAATTCTTTCCAAACAAGCTCGATACACTTATCAATATGTTCGCTATCAGTTCCAATATATACTCCCATTGAGCCAGTATCAGACATCATATTATTAAAACTGAAAACAGAATATGCAAAACCGTATTTTTCACGAATGTTTTGAAACAATCTTGAGCTCATACCATCGCCAAGCAATGTATTTAATATTTGCAAAGCATATTTTTTAGGGTCTTTAACACTACAACCAATTGTGCCAAGACATATATGTGCTTGTTGTATGGGCTTAAAATATTTTTGTAAAGTAGAACTTGCACCCTCAATGTTATTAATTACTTCTGAATTGCATTGATTATTATCACTTGATAAATTTCCTAAATAAGTTTCAATCATACTTACTACTTTATCATGTTTGATTTTCCCAGCCGCTGCAATTACTATTTTATTTGCTTTATAATGAACATTTTTATATTCAATTAAATTTTTTCTATTTATAGATGTTATCGAATCTCTTGAACCTATGACAGGATTACTTAACGGATGAGATTTAAAAACGGCTTTTTCAAAATAATCGTGGATAATATCATCGGGATCGTCTTCTGCCTGTTTTAGTTCTTCTAAAATTACTTTCTTTTCCTTTTCGAATTCTTTATCTGGAAAAGTTGGCGACAAGATAATATCTGATAGTACATCGGCAGCTAATTCAAGATGTTCATCTAAAACACGCGCATAATAACAAGTATGCTCTTTACTTGTAAATGCGTTTAAATATCCCCCAACCGATTCGATACTTTGAGCAATTTCTTTTGCGCCCCTCTTTTTTGTTCCTTTAAAAACCATATGCTCAATGAAATGCGATATTCCATTATTTTCAATAGACTCATAACGAGAACCCGTTTCTATCCATAAACCTAACGACAATGATTTTACATGCGGAATTTCCTCGGTTACAATTCGTACTTTATTTTTTAGGATAGATTTGCGATATGTAGATTCTATCTTTGAGGAATTAATTTTAGCGGTCTTTAATACTGATTTTAAATTTGACTTTTGGTTCACATGTCTCCATTTGGCTGCTATAAATATTCTTACTTCCACTTCTTTGAAAAAAGATATTGCATTTTTAATGGAGAATCAAGAAATGAAAAAATTTTGAACTTTATTGAATTTTCAAACAAATAGATGAAGATTCGCTATTATCATTCTTTTGCACTCTTTGCGGCAATCATTGCTTTTATTTTTGTAACGACCATATCTATGGCAACGACATTATCAGCCCCTCTCGGTATAATTATATCTGCCCAATGTTTGCTTGGTTCTACAAATTCCAAATGCATCGGCTTCACAGTAGTCAAGTATTGATTCATTACTGTTTCAACAGATCGTCCTCTTTCTAAAATATCTCTCCTTATTCTTCTTATAAGTCTCTCATCTGCATCGGTATCTACAAATATTTTTATATCCATTAATTCTCGCAGTCTTTTTTCTACAAATAATAAAATTCCATCGACAATTATTATATCCTTCGGAACAATCTGCTTTGTCTCGATCATTCTTCTGTGAGTAGCAAAATTGTATATAGGTTGATATATTGTTTTACTTTCCGAAAGCTGCTGCAAATGTTGAATGAGAAGATCAGTTTCCAACGAATCGGGATGATCAAAATTTATTTTATCTGGCTCTATACCGACATATTTTTCTAAATCTTTGTAATAAGAATCGTGTTGTATAACAACTACATGATTTCTATCCAGTTTTTCTAAAATCTTATTAGCTACTGATGTTTTACCAGAACCTGTTCCGCCAGCCAAACCAATGGTTAATGGTTTCATTTTTTACCCCATAACTTTTTTTGATATTATCCAAAAATCAATTTAATGACATTTTACATTTTCGCATACTGTAATTATACCTGAATTTATGCTTTTATCGTAATATATATGTCAGACATTCTATTATCAATTATTCATTTTATTAGTGTTATCGTTGCAAAATAACTCATTATTTCCGATTATAGCATCATATGAATCTGTTAATCTCACTTGAAATACTTTTTTTTATACCTGCAATTTTCTATTTCTTGATCCATCTTTTTTTATTTTTTGGGATAAAAAGAATAAAAAAGGGGGCATCTGATAACAAGCCCTTTGTTTCGGTTATAGTTGCCGCAAGAAACGAAGAACGCTCAATAGCTGAATTAATAAAATGTCTTTTAAACCAAACATACGATAAATATGAGATAATAATTGTTAATGATCGATCAACAGATAATACGAAAAATATTATAGCCAGTTTTCAAAAAAAGAATTCGATAATTCAGTTAATAAATATTGAGATGCTTCACGATGATATGCCTGCGAAGAAAAATGCTCTTAGAGCCGGCATAAATGCAAGTCAAGGAGAAATTCTATGTTTTACCGATGCAGATTGTTTTCCTCCACCACACTGGATCGAAGAACTGATAAAACAATTTGAGCCAGAAGTGGGACTTACTGCTGGATATTCACCATACATGCTTTCCAATAATCAAAAGTATTCTAATAATTATTTATATAAATTTCTTTTAAAATTTATTAGCTATGAAGAAATAAGGGCGGCAATATGGTCGTCCGGTTCAATAGGCTGGAATCTCGGTTGGCTTTGTACAGGGAGAAATCTTGCATATAGAAAGACTGTATTTGATGAGCTAAGCGGTTTTGAAAAAATAAAAATGTCTGTTAGCGGCGATGATGATCTTTTTTTACAATTAGTCCGCCGTCGCACTAAGAGGCAAATACGATATATATTAAATGAAAACAATTTTGTTCCAACCCTTCCGCCAATTAATTTTCGTTCTTTCTATGAACAAAGAAAGAGACATTTTTCAGCGGCTAAATTTTTTACTTTTCCCCTGAAATCATTTTTCTTTTTTTATCATCTTTCTAACCTTCTATTAATAATTTCACCTTTATTATTTTTTATAAATTTATTATCCCTATTTACATTTACTTTTATTATTATAATAAAAATAATTTCTGATATCTTACTATACATCCGCGCACAACGAATTTTTAAAATAAACATCACACCATTTTCTTTTTTGTTTATGGAATTATTTTATGTTTTATACAATTCAATTATTGGCACATTAGGAATACTAAAGAAATTTGAATGGAAACAAGCTCGGACGAAATAACTCAAAATATTAATAACAACAAATTCAAAAATAAAGTATTTTTGTTGCTCCGTATAATGATCAGCGCATTAATATTATATTTTCTATTTTCGCTCGTAGAATGGAAAAATGTTGAAGATGCTTTTAAAACCGCCGACATAAAATATATTATTTTAGCAGGATGCTTATTATTCGCAAATATATCTTTACGCGCTTATAAATGGCATATTATGCTTTATGCACTCAGCAATAAAAGAAAATTATCAGAATCGTTTGGATCAATAATGCTTGGCATTTCGCTCGGTTCTTTTACACCGGGTGAAATTGGCGATTATGCTGGTAGAGCATTATACATAACAGAAGCGAGTAAATCGCATATTATTGGATTAGTTCTTCTTGATAAAACTCAAATTTTTATTATCACGAGTATTTTTGGAACATCTGGCTTGATTTTTATAGCGCTTAATAATTTGACTACTTCGGTTATTTTCTTTTTTTTCTTGTTGATTGTAGTATTCCTAATTTTATTGCGCTTTAAATCTATTTTTTTATTTATAGAAAAAATTAATATTCCATTAATTAAAAAGAGCTTACTTCTAAAAATTATCGAAGGTTTTTCTTTGCTAAATTCAAAAAAGATATTTTCAACAGTTATGTTAACAATTTTATTTCATTTGATAATAGTATTGCAAATGTATTTGCTTATAAATGCTTTTGGCGAGATTTCATTATTTAATTCTATTATTGGAACAAGCGCAATGCTTTTTGCTAAATCTATTATTCCTATATCTTTTAGCGATCTTGGAGTAAGAGAAGCTGGCTCAATATTCTTCTTTTCCAATTTTAGTATTAATCAAGCCACAGCTTTGAATGCATCTTTGCTTTTATTTTTTATAAATATATTTATTCCAGCAATAGCAGGATTATTTTTTTTAAAGCGTCATAATATTTCATATATAAATGCACTCATTTATAAATATTATAAATCATTAAAAAATGACCGAGATAATTGCACTTAGCGCACTTACAATTTTCACATTCTATTATGTTTATTTTATAACCAAAGTGAGAATCGGGCTGTATAATTTGCGTCGTGCTGAGCCACAAAGCGATTTTCCATTTGTTTCTGTAATAATTGCAGCGCGAAACGAAGAAAATAATATCGGACATTGTATTGAGTCTTTGATTAAGCAAACATATCCAAAAGACAAGTACGAAATTATTATTATAGATGATAGATCGACAGACAAAACAGTCGAGATAGCACGCTCGTTTCAACACTATTATTGTAACCTAAATATTATATCAATTGAAAAATCTACTATTTTAAAAAACGGAGGAAAAATTAATGCTATTACTTTTGGCATTGAAAGAGCTAAAGGTGAAATAATATTAACGACAGATGCAGATTGTATAGCGCCGGTTAAATGGATTGAAATAATGAGCAGGCATTTAGTAAATGATATTTCTTTTGTTGCAGGCCCTGTTGCAGAATATTCAATCACTACTTTTTTTTCTAAAATGGAACAATTGGAACTTTTAGGTTTAATAACAACAGCAGCAGGATTAATTGGAGCTAATAGGCCGATTATATGCAACGGCGCAAATCTTGGATATAAAAAAAGTGCCTTTATTGCCGCAATCGGTTATGCAAAAAATAATGTTGATAATGACGATGAATTAATAATGAATAAAATTGTATGTCAAAAAATTGGTAAAGTTGCGTTTGCGCCGGAACCGGAAGCTGTTATATTGACAAAATCATCAAATACAATAATCTCTTTTTTACAGCAAAGAATTCGTTGGGCAAATAAACGCGGACATTATCAGGATAAATCTATTTTGGTGTCTCTCGTAATGCTTTATTTTTTCTTTTTCACATTGTTTATTATGATTTTTCTAATCCCAGCAAATCTTCAATTATTAATTCCATTTTTTATAGCATTTTTCGGCAAAGTATTTATCGATTATTTAACACTTCGAGCTGGAGCAAAAATGTTTAAGCAATCAATTCCGATTTTTCATTTTTTCGTTGCAGAAATATTACATGCTCCATACATTGTTTTTGCCGCACTTATTGGGCAATTATTATCGCTTAAATGGAAAGGGAGATATATTAATTAATGTACTTACAGTATAAGCTATCCAAACTTTTCTTTCCATCAGTTATATGCTCTATAAACGCCAAAAACATATACCTAACATTCGATGATGGACCGCATCCAGAGGCGACGCAAACAACTCTTGATATTTTGATCAAATACAATATTAAAGCGACTTTTTTTCTTTCTGGCGAATCCGGTGAAAAGCACTTGTCTGTAATTAAGCAATTATATAACTGTGGACATGAAATTGGCAATCATGCTTATTCACACACAAGTCTTATTTATAAAAGAAAGCATTTCATCCGTAATGAGATAATTAAGACAAATGAAATTATTAAATCGGCTGTTGGAGTTTATCCAAAACTATTTCGGCCTCCCTACGGTTATATTAATTGGAATATTGGAAATGTACTAAACGAGCTTAAAATGACCTGTGTTTTATGGAACGTTGATTCAAGGGATTTCGGATTGTCGACTGAAAAGATTCGCAAGCTTGTTTTGAAAAGAACAACACAGGGCTCGATAATTTTATTCCATACAAACGAATATACATATAAAAAAATAAATGTTTATCTTCCAATAATCATTGAGTCTCTACTTGAAAATGATTTTACTTTTGACGCAATAAGATTATGACATTTGATACATTTCTTTTTATTGTAACAATTTTATATATATGCCAAATATGCGTTTTTATAATTGGCTTAAAACTTAACAAAGATATTACCAAAAACGATAAAAGATATTTTGCTTCAATTATTATTGCCGCTCGAAACGAAGAAAAAAATATTACCGATTGTTTAAATTCAATTCTTAATCAGACATATCCTTCCTCGTTGTATGAAATAATTATTGCAAATGATAACTCAACAGATAGAACTGAATTGATATGTCAAGATTTTATAAATCAGCACTCAAATATTAAAATAGTCAATGTAAAGACCGAGGTCAATACAAAGGGTAAAGCCAATGCTTTAGCCCAAGGCATAGAAAATGCTAACGGAGAAATATTACTCATTACTGACGCTGATTGTATTGTACCAAATACATGGGTTGAAGAAATAATACGAAGATATGAAGATAATGTGGGCTTAGTAGGCGGCTTTACATTGCAAAAATCTTCCACTCCATTTGAAGGGATGCAATCGCTAGATTGGACTTTCATTTTAGGTTTGGCGGCTGCCTGGGCGGGTTTAAAATATCCTTTAGGAGGTATTGGTAATAATTTATCATTTAGAAAATCAACATATGATGAAACTGGCGGCTACCGCAAATTAAAATTTAGTGTTACCGAAGATTATACTGTTGTTCAAGCTATATTATCTTCTCCTAAAAAGTGGAAATATGTGTATCCAATTGATAGAAAGTTGCTTGTTGAAAGCAAACCATGTAATGATTGGCAAACTTTAATAAGACAAAAACATCGTTGGGGAAAAGGAGGGTTAGATCTGAAGTTTGCAGGTCTTGTAGTAATGCTTATTGGATTTTTAATGCATGTTTCTCCTTTTATTATTTTGTACTGGGGCGGTGTGCTGCAAGCAACTACCGCCTTAGTGTTAAAATTTTCCTCGGATTATTTTTTTTTACATTACATTTTAAAAAAGCTAAATAAAGTAGATGATTTGCGTTGGTTCTATTGGTTTGAGATTTATTTTATTTTTTACGTGATAGCCCTCCCCTTTTTGGTTTTCTTCGGTGGAAAAGTAAAATGGAAAGGAAGAGAATTTTGATAGATTTCTTGTTTTACTTCTCTCAATTTATGCCGATTTTTTTGTATGCGGAAACTCATTATAAGTTTCCTTGGTTTATAAGTTACCTAAGAAAAGCTGAGCCAGAAATAATTGCCGACGCCCCACACAGACTTGAGCCAAATACCCCTCTGCCTATTTTAGTAATTATTAAAGATGCTCATCTTTTTCCAGTTAAATTAATAAGCATACATTTAATCATAAATAAAAATGAAAGGGAAATTGTCAAAAGAATTTTATTAGATAATATTGTATCTATTGACCAAAAGATATGGTGGCAGGTATTTGATGTGGAAATCGAAAATATTTCAGGCGCTGTTAAATTTGATGTTATTTTTACAATAATTCAAAACGGAAAAGAAAAAATCTTTTACAACGATAACTATAGAACTTCATCGCACAAGTCATTAAATGTCTACATAGCGGAAGAACGATTGCCAATATTTTCTAATCTTTGTTTTGGCGAATGCCATTCACATTCTATTTATACCGAAGACCAAGTAGAATTTGGCGCGCCCTTAGAACCAACCATAAAATTATCTAAAGGTTTGGGTTTGAATTTCTTCTGCACAACCGACCATTCGTACGATTTGGATGATTCAATAGAAAATTATTTAATAAACGATCCAAAACTTCCTAAATGGCAATTATTCCAAAATGAAGTTGATGCTTTAAATCGTAAAAATAACGACTTTGCAATTGTTCGCGGCGAAGAGGTAAGTTGCCGTAATTCTAAAGACAAAAACGTACATCTTTTACTCTTAGGCAATAGAAATTATTTTTATGGTTCAGGAGATAGCGCTGAACGTTGGTTTAAAACGTATAGTGAAAATTCAATTACTAACATATTAGACAAAAAAGAAAACGCTTCGTTAGCGTTTGCAGCTCATCCCAAAGAGCCGGTCTCATTTTTGCAACGCATTCTTTTGAAACGAAATTTATGGAATGGAAATGATATTACTACTAAAAATATAACAGGCGTTCAATTTGCAAATGGGAAATTATCAAAAGGTTTTTGGCAAGGACGCCAGCAATGGATAGACGCGTTACTGCTTGGTCACAGATTGTTCCTATTAGCAGGAAATGATGCACATGGAAATTTTAATAGGTTTCGTCAAATTGGCATTCCTTTTTTTAAAATCAAAGAAACACATATGCAGTTATTTGGTAAAATGAGAACCGGCGTTTTTACCGAATCGATTTCTGAAGAAATTGTGCTTAAAGCTATCAGCTCGGGCGCCATTATTATTTCAGATGGTCCGGTTATTAATATTAAAACAACATCTGATGAAGTAATTACTTCAATTGGAAAAACATATAACACCAAAGAATACAATTTCAGCGTCGAAGTAATATCTTCAAAAGAATTCGGCACAGTAGAATTTTGTAAAATATTTATAGGAAGAATTGGCAACAAAGAAGATATATTTCTCTTAAAAGAATACAAAAATTCATATTCAGCGCAATTTAACTTTAATTTAAATTTTGATTATAATTATTATATACGTGCAGAAGTATGGACTTCGAAAAAGAATTCGTTCGATAATGTATCTCATTTTTGTTTTACTAATCCAATTTGGTTCTTGAAAAATTAATATGGCAGTTTTTCAGAAAGTTAAAAACTTTGGAAAATAAAATGACCTATCAAAATGACAGTTTAAAAGAAAAGTCATCTCTACTCTTGAATAAATATAAACCTATCTTACAGTTATTGCTTCATCTTAGTTTATTCCTATTAACATTTTTTACTGTAACAGTAGCAGGAGTTTTTTGGTTAAACCGCGATCCATTTGATCTGAATAATTTTTTTCTCGGTATTCCTTACTCAATCTCTATCTTATTCATTCTGAGTTGTCATGAATTCGGGCACTATTTTGCATCTCGTTACCATAATGTAGATGCTACTTTGCCGTATTTTCTTCCTTTTCCTCCTATTCCCTTTTTTATCAGTTTTGGCACATTGGGCGCGGTTATACGAACTAAATCAATTATTCCATCTAAAAAAGCATTGTTCGATATCGGCGTCGCTGGTCCTATTGCTGGCTTTATAGCTTCTTTAATTGTTCTTATTTATGGATTTCTTAATCTTCCGCCGGCAGATTTTATTTTATCTATACATCCGGATTATGATTTTACTTTAAACGCTTCACATGCAGCTCATGGTATTTCTTTGGAATTTGGCAATACTATTCTATTCTTTGGATTAAGAGAGATATTAACAAATCCTACTTTTCAATTCATTCCGCCAATGAGTGAAATATATCACTATCCTTTTTTATGCGCAGGTTGGTTTGGATTGTTCGTAACGGCATTGAATTTAATTCCAATTGGCCAATTTGATGGCGGCCATGTTGCCTATGCAATGTTTGGCAATCTGCAACGAAAAATAGCTCGCTATTCTTTTTATCTGCTTATAGCTTTAAGCGCACCTTCAATAACAGACTCCATTCTTAGGACTTTATTTGGATTTATATATGAAAAAGATATAGGACAAATTGTGCCGCTTGCGGAATATAGTTGGTCTGCCTGGTTTATTTGGGCGCTTATAGCTCTTTATGTTGTAAAACTTAACCATCCTCCTGTTGAAGATGAGACAGAAATTGATTCTAATAGAAAAATCATTGGATGGTTATGTATTTGTATTTTCATTTTATCGTTTTCGCTTAATCCATTTGCAATTGGTTATTAAGCAATTGAATATTATGAAAATCTTTCATAGCTTAAGTTAAGTTTATTAATCATACTTAATAAAAGGACTGTTGTATTAGAAGATTGCTACATTTTTTATTTATTAAAAGGAATTTAATCAGAAAGCAATCGGTGCGACAGTTTCTCTCAATAAAATATTTCACTCTATTCTTTGTTACTGCTTCTATTTTTTTCTTTCTTGGTTGCGAGAAAAAATATTCCGGCATAATTGACAATACAGGATACGCGCCAATTCTAATTAGCGTATCGTTACCATATAACACTATCAATACTGATACTGTTGATAATGGAAGTCAGAGATTCTCAGATTATATTTTTTCATTAAATATTCCAATTACTGCGTATGTTTCTCATATTGACGGAATAAATGAAATTTCTGATGTAAAGTATTCTATCGAAGCCGAAAGAAACTCTTCCATAATTAGCGAGGGAATTCTTAGAGATAATGGTGTAAATCCAGATAAATTTGCAAATGATAGTTATTATTCCGGGAACTTAAGCTTTCAAATCGAACGATATTTCGTTGGCAAATTAAATATAGCAATCTGGAGCGTAAGCTCTTCTAACTATGTAAGCAATAAATTAATTCTACCTATTTTTATAAAGCGAACAAATCTACCACCTGTAGTTTCAAATTTATCATTGCCAGATACAGTTAATAGAAATATTTCTAAATTATTAACAATAAAAATTAAAGCGACCGATCCTGATGGTCAAGCAGATGTACAATCTGTATTTCGAGTTACAGCCAGCGGAAGAATGTTTAAATTATACGATAACGGCTCTGCTTCAAATGGCGATATTACAAAAGGAGACGGCTACTATTCCGAAAAAATTGACCCGACACCGCCTATTGGACAATATGTATTGAGATTCTTTGCTATTGATTATTCTGGCGATTCAAGCAATATAATAACTAAGCAGATTACGATAGTTGAATGAAATTATTCGTTAAAATATTAATTTTAATTTTGATTTTTATTCTTAATGTTTATCCTCAAATAATGCCAAAGAATTATTCATTTGAAAGCGGTTGGAGCAGTAATCTACCGCGTGCTAATTCTGTTAATGATATTATAGTTAAGAATGATTCCATTTGGTTTGGAACAGGACGTGGATTGAGCTTTACAAATAATAACGGAGAAAGTTGGACTCATTATTCTGGAACAGCTACTTTTGATAACAAAGGTATTTCGGGACTTGCAATTAAAAACAATATTATTTGGGTTGCTACAGGTTATTCCACAAAACTTGGTGATGATTATGTTCAGACTGGCGGTGGGCTTCATTATTCGACCGATAGAGGAAGATCTTGGAATTATTTAGCGCAACCTGTTGATCAACTTTCGGATACCGTTGAAAACTATGGTGATAACCGGATACGCGCAATGGCGGTTACTGTTCCACAACAAAATATAACTTTCGATATTGCTGTAACCAACACAACAGTATGGATTGCAAGCTGGGCGGGAATGCTTCGTAAATCAACGAATCTTGGGACAACTTGGAAAAGAGTTATTCTTCCGCCTGATAATCTCGATTACATCGATCCGACAATGTTCTTAAATTATTATTTCGATTTGTCTCCTGCTTCGGGTAAATTAGGTTTGCGTGAAAATAATAATCATAAAGTCTTTTCTGTCTTTGTAAGCGATGACGGCACTATTTGGGCGGGTACTGCTGGTGGTATCAATAAATCTACCGATGGCGGAATAAGCTGGCAAAAATTTGCTCGGCAAAATCAGATAAAACCAATTACAGGAAATTGGGTTCTTGCAATAAGAGAACAAATATATGGCTCTAAAAGAATTATTTGGGCAGCAACTTTAGATACAAAATCGGACGAATTTAAAGGAATAAGTTTTTCTTCAGACGGAGGAAGGAACTGGGAAACAGCGTTACATGGTATCTGGGTAAATAATATCGCAATAAAAGATTCGATTGTATATGCCGCTACAAAATCTGGACTTTTTAGATCATCAGATTTTGGAATGAGTTGGACACAAAGCGGAACAATATATGACCCAACAAATCTACAGAGATTTGTATCATCTGAAATATACGGTGTCAATACTAAGGGCGATACAATTTGGATAGGCGGTGCAGAAGGAACTGCATACACAATAGATAGCAATACTGAATTATTTGGCTCAAGGTGGAAAATTTTCCGTACGTCCGAGCAAATAGGCATATCTAAAAAAACTTATTCATTTCCAAATCCATTTGCCCCGGATAACGAGCCGGTTCGTATTCATTATAGTTTAATGGGTTATAGCTCAACTTCACAAAATGTTACAATTAGAATTTTTGATTACGCAATGCTTCCAGTAAAGACATTAATTCAAAACGCGCTTCGTTTGACTGGAAAAGAATATGATGAAATTTGGGACGGGAAAAATGACAATCGAACGATTGTTGCCAACGGCGTTTATTTTTATAGAGTTGAAATTGGCGATCAAGAGCCGATTTGGGGAAAGATTTTTGTAATAAGATGAAAATGTATAGCAAACATATTTTGTTTAGCGTTCTAATTACTATTTTTACTTCATTGAATTTACATGGTCAAATGCAAAGTTCATCATCAATTGGCGGACTTGCAGGCGCACCAATGCGAATGGGATTCGGCGCGCGTGGTATTGCTATGGGAAATTCAATGACGGGAATTATTGATCATGAACTACACTCGTACTACAATCCCGCTATTCTTCCATTCGTATCTATTCCAACATTAGATATCGCATATTGTATTTTGTCTTTCGACCGAAAACTTAACTTTCTTAGTTTTTCTAATAACATTAAACCTAATGCCGGTTTTTCTATTTCAGTTATAAACGCAGGTGTTACTAATATTGATGGAAGAAACCGAGATGGCATTCATACTGAAACCTACAGCACATCAGAAAATGCTTTTATATTTAGCTTTGGCTTGAGACCAAACCCAAATTTTTCTATTGGCGTATCTGCTAAAATTCTTTATTATTATCTTTTTGAAAACATGAAAAGCACAACCGCCGCAATTGATGTTGGAATTCTTTATGTTCTGACAGATGGGCTTACTATTGGCGCCGCTATTCAAGATATCAAAGGAAAATATCATTGGAACTCAAGTAAGTTGTACGGCATCGATGGTAAAGATTTCTATGATAATTTTCCACTTCGCAAAAAAATCGGCTTAGCTTGGTTGCAAAAGGATTTGTCTTTTATTATTTCAAGTGAATTAGAGATGGTTGGTTCTGGAATAATTGCTCGAGTTGGCTCGGAAATTGAATTAATTCCGGGACTTGCTTTAAGAGGGGGAATTGACCAAATTTCCCTTGATTCGGATTTACTTCCAAAGCCATCTTTAGGTTTTTCTTTAGAATCTCAGTCAATTATTTGGATGCCAAAATTTCAATACACTTATGTTTTTGAACCTTATAGTATTAATGGAATTCATATTTTATCATTAGCTTATAAATTCAAATGAAAATAATATTTTTATTTTTACTTTTACCATTTTCGGTTTTTGCGCAAGGTGTTTCAACTGGTTTGTCAAGTTTGAACCTTCCCACAACACCCTTTACTGTTTCTACCGCACATTCCTTTGTGTCAAATCCCGGTAATATACAATCTGTTAGAATAAATCCTGCTAATATTTCAGCATTAGAATCTTATAATATATTGCTTTCACATACAGAGTGGATAATAGATTCAAAAATCGAATACTTTGCAGTCGGAATTCCATCATCTTACGGCTCGTTCCTATTTTCATTCGCTAATACAAGCATTAATGAAATTGAAATCAGAGAAATACCGGGTCACGCGATTGGCACATTTAATTTCCAATCTTCCGTTTTTCAATTGACTTATGGCAACGAGATTTATGAAGACCTTAGAATTGGGGCATCTACAAAATATCTTTATGAAAAAAACTACGTAGATGAGTCAACAGGATATGCATTCGATTTCGGAGCTTTGTTTATCACTCCAATAAACAATCTTACTGTAGGCGCATCAATTACAAATATTGGTTCGATGTCGAAATTCAGAAAAGAAAAAATAGAGCTACCTTCATATATACGATTGGGCGCAACATATCAATTAGATTTAGATTATGTCACTTTTAGAAGCGCCTCGTCAATCTCAACTGGACTACAGAATTCGATAAATCATGTTAGTTTTGGTTTAGAGCTTATGATTGAAAAACTTATTGCACTGCGATTCGGTTATGAGACAGGATATGCTGTTCGAAGTTTTGCAGGCGGAATTGGAATTAAGTATAATATCTTGACTCTTGACTACGCATTTATTCCTTTTACTAAACAAGCTGGCAATTCGCACGCTATTTCAATCGGATTCATTCTTTAGAGATATTGATAATGAAAGTTTCTGGATTTACATTCATCCGAAACGGCGTTCAATTTGATTATCCTTTCATTGAATCCCTGCAGTCTCTACTTCTGCTTTGCGACGAAGTAATAGTAGCGGTTGGCAATTCTAACGACAATACACTTGATCATATATTAGCTTTAAATTCTAAAAAAATAAAAACAATAGAGACAGTCTGGGATGATTCTTTACGTGAAGGCGGTTTGATTCTTTCTCAACAGACTAATATTGCATTGGATCATGCAACTGGAGATTGGGCGATATATTTACAAGCTGATGAAGTTTTGCATGAAAAAGATTACGAAGTTATTCGGCAAGCTATGTATTTTTACAAAGATAAATTAGAAGTTGAAGGATTTCTTTTTAATTACAATCATTTTTATGGAAGCTATAAATATATCGGCAACTCACGTAAGTGGTACCGCAAAGAAATAAGAATAGTGCGTCCTAACATTGGCGTTAGTTCTTGGGGAGATGCGCAAGGTTTTCGCATAAATGGGAGGAAGCTTTTTGTTAAACAAATTAATGCATCTATTTTTCATTACGGATGGGTAAAACCACCAAAAGTCCAACAATTGAAGCAAAAATATTTCAACAAATTATGGCACCCTGATGATTGGGTATTAAAAAATATTGGAAGCAAAGAAGAATATGATTATAAAATTTACGGACGTTTAAAATTATTTGATGGCACACATCCAGCTGTGATGAAAGAACGTATTGAAAAACAAAATTGGTATTTTGATTATGATGCCTCTAAGAGTAAAATCCCACTCAAGGATCGCTTACTAGACTCTATTGCAGATAAAATTGGTTTATATATTGGAGAGTACAAAAATTATAAATTGTTATAATTAGTTTCTCGGTGAAGACGAAAGGATGACATTAAAAGTCCTGCTATAAACCACCACCCCCAACAATTGGCATATGTGCCGTAATAGTTTTGAAAAATACTCCCTACCATAAAAGCGATAATAGCTAATGCGCTTCCGAGTGAAAGTTCCCTTAGAAAATGATTTTTAGATTTTCTATATACAATGAATCCATTTTTCAAAATAACAAACCATATAGCTAAGAAAAAAATAAATCCAGGAATTCCCGCAGACACAAGAATATTTAAATAATCATTATGTGGATGCACAGATGTATCATAGAATCCTTCTACTTTATATTTATCGAAGTATGTAGTGAAATTATCCTCTCCTACCCCAATAATTGGAAAATCTTTTACGATATTAATTGAAGTCCGCCATAAATTCAATCGTGTTTGATTTTCTTCTAAAGAGATTATAGAAAATGCGCGCTCACGAATGGTCGGTATAAAAATTAAACTCGATAAAATTACAATTATTAATAATGCCGCAATAATGCTTCCGACCTTTTTCCCCTTCATAAAACCAAATATTGGAATTGCCACAATTATCGATAACCATATACTCCTTGCGAATGTTCCTAATATCGCTAAAAAAGAGAGAATACCCGTAATAATATACAACCATCGATATTTAGTATGATTTTGCACAGACAAACATAAACTTATTATAAATACGGTCATAACAAATCCAGCAAATGTCAGATAGAAACCATAGAAACCAACAGCGCGAAAATAATCACCCATTGGCGTTAATAAATCCGCTCTATGCAACTGATAACCCGAAAATGTTTGCCAAATAGCATATATTGCAACGATAGCAGATGTAATTAACCATAGATGTAATATTCTTTTTAATGTTTTTAGTTCAGTAATTGAAAAAAGCATCATCAGCATTAACAACATTTGCCACTCATTATCTACAACGCACCATACACTGTGCATCGGATTAATAGATAAACTCGCAGTTATTAATTTCCAAGTTAAATAAAGAGCAATTGGAATGAAAACATTTGATTTATATATTTGCCACCTTCTATTAATTACTCCCTCAAGCACCCATCCAAGAAAAGCTAACGCCACTCCTAACTGAGCAGGAATAAATGAAATAGGAATAGTAAAAGCAAAAATATAAAGACC
>JBBIII010000028.1:0-27084 GCA_037446575.1 Ignavibacteriales bacterium | reverse complement strand
AAAAAAATCAAACTGCGTTAGGAAAACTGTCGAAAATTTTGTTAAGAGGAAAAACAGGGCATTTATAAAATAAGAATTAATTTTCTTGATTCCATTCCGGACCATACAATTTTTTAGCGCAATCGGGACAGATACCGTGCGTGAATGTAGCTTCGGAATGTTCTTTTATATATTGTTCAATTTGACTCCAATAACCTTTATCATCTCTAATATTTTTACAATTCGAACAGATTGGGAGTAATCCGCCTAATATTTTGATTTCGGCTAAAGCATCATCAACGCGTACTTTCAATTCTTGTTCTTTCCTTATCAATCTCAATACTCGCAAATGATACAATCCGTAAATTAAAACAATAAAACACAGTGTTAATAGACTGTAAAACCAGTATGTTTGATAAAAATATTTAGAAAGCTCGAATTCTAAGCTTGTCGATATTTCATTCCATGCTTCGTCGTTATTATATGCGATGACGTTGAATGTATATTTACCCGGTGGAAGATTTGTGTAGTATGCAGTGTTTTTCGGGCCTAGCAATATCCATTCTTTATCGAAACCATCTAATTTAACTTTGTACTGAATCTTTGTAATTGAAGCATAAGTAAGCGCTGCAAATTGAAACATAGCTCTCCCTTCGCCCGGCGGAACATACATATAGTTGTTTGGAATTTGAAATTCGATAGAATTTAGTACTGCTTTTTCTATTATAAGCGGCGGGGGATTCACATTTTCATGCAGTTTTTCCGGCTCTACTACCACAATTCCGCGCAAAGCTGGGAACCATAGCTTTCCGTCTTTTGTCTTCCAACCAGATGGTTGAGAATTTCCACTAACTTCGTTGGATATCATACCGTCTGCGGCATCATAAAATGTGCTTTGTATTCTACTGATTTTTCTTTCAGCAAAATCATTTAATTCGCTTTTGCTCACTCTAAAAATTCCTCCATTACAACTTATCCAAAAGTTGTTATAGTTATCTTCCAAAATTACATAAACGACATCATCACTTAATCCATCTAAATATGTGTAGCGAGTAAATTTTCCATCTTTATAACGAACCAAACCGCCGCCATTAGTGCCCAACCATAATGTATTTATACCATCTTCATAAATAGAATAAATTGGTTCCGATGGCAAACCATCTTTTTCAGTAAATGTTGTTATACTGTCTTCATGTAATCTTATTAATGCCTCGTTACCACTAATCCATATTGCTTTGTTGTGATCTACATGCATAGCTCTAATTCCGTGCATCGGAATTCCTCTATTTAGGTAGCTTACAAATTTCCCATTTTCTAATCGATGAACGCCGCCGTTAACAGTTCCGACCCAAATGTTGTTTCGTTTATCTTCAACAATTGCTCGAATAAATGTATGCTCTAATCCCTCTTTTTTACCAAATATTTTAATTTTACCGTTGCGATAATGCGCTAATCCATCGCGTGTTCCAATCCATATCGTCTTTTGAGAGTCTTCAAACAGACATCGGATAAAGTTATTCGGCATTTCATCTTTTTGAGTGAGGGCTACAAATTTTTTCCCATCGTATTTTAATACTCCGCCGCCTTCAGTTCCCACCCAAATTATTCCATCGCTTGCCTGCATTAATGTGCGAATTGTTGCACGCGGCAACCCGTCTTTTTCGGAAAAGTTTGTGAACTTACTTTTTACAAACTGATTTATTCCTTCTGTATATGTGCCTATCCAAATACTCCCTTCATTATCTTCAAAAACAGCATCTACAAAATCACTTGTTAAACCATCGCTCGCTCTGAAAGAAGTAAATATTCCGTTGGAGAATTTACATACACCGCCTCTTTCAGTTCCGATTAACATTGCTCCAGATTTATCCTGATAAATTGCGCGTATCACATTATCTGTTAATCCGTCTACAGTTGTATAAATCTTGAATGCATTATTTTTCCATCTCATCAGACCGTTGTTCGTTCCGAGCCACACAGAGCTGTCTTGCGCAATATAAATTTCTTGTCCCATATTATTTTGCAAATTGCCGTTGTAATGAAAAAAATGCCATCTATAATTGCGAAAAACATTTATACCTTTAAGCGTTGTTACCCAAACGTTGCCTTCATAATCCACAGCTATGCTATTTATGAAATTGCAAGCTATACCATTATCTGTCGAAAAATATTCATGTCTTCCATTTTTATATTTATAGATTCCGGCATTCATAGTGCCAACCCAGATGTTGCCGTCATTATCCTCGGCTAACGTCCGTATAACTTCTTTTTCCCTTCCAGCATTTGTTGGATGGTGCGAAAAATTTCCTGCTTTCCATTTTGTTAATCCATTAAAAGTTCCAATCCATAAACTACTGTCTTTTGATAATAACAAAGCCGTTATATCGTTGTGTTTTAATTCAGGCGTGTTGTATTTGTTATAGACAGTAAAACTTTTTCCATTAAATTGCACAAGCCCATCTTGTGAACCAAACCAAATATAACCTTCAAATGTTTGTACAATTGATCTTCCCGCATTGTGAGGCAAGCCTTGCTCGCTTTGCCAAATACGTTGGTAATAATTTTTAAATGGAATTTCATTAGCAGAGATAAATGTAGGATTAATAAAAAATAGGAATAATCCGATGGTTATTAGTGTATTTCCGATCTGAAAATTATTCAACAATTTGTAATATTGATGTGTCATTATTTCCGAGTAATCTTTACCAATTATTTTTAGGGATATTAAATTCATGAAAATAAATATAGAAAACCGCCAACAACTGAATTTTTGCTTAGATTGATCCCTTTCATTTATTATAAATAAAATCCTGTAATTAATATTATCGCAAATGAAATGCCAGTAAAGAATGTCAAGTTAAATCAGAAAAACGGAAGGACCATTTTAAATATGTAATTTCTAAAAAAATCAATTACAAGGGAGTTATCTTAAAGAAAAGAATAAAGATTTATGAAATAATAGAACACTGATAACACCAAAGAGAGTGAACAGATAAAAAGCGCGTGATTAACACAGACACAAAACAGCATTGCTATTGTTTCATCTGGTAATATTGCCGGCGGCATTGAATCGCGAGAAGTCTATGTTATTTATTATTGCTAATACACCGAGTAATTACAATAATATTTTAGTTAGTTAACAAGAATTCGGGATCGTCCGGTCGAATTTCATCGTACATTCTATAAAGTGCATTGTATGCAGATTCACTTCCTCTGAAAAGCGACTTGTGATATAAACGATATGCCTCTCCTTTTTTGCGTTTTAAAACAATCCCATTTTCATAACAATAAGCAAGCGTTAGATCAGCCAACAAAGAGCCATCTTTAGCGGCTTTTCGTAAAATAGAAATTTCTAAATTCTTATGCGCATCTGAAGTTCGTGTTAAAATAATTGCTGCTGCGTATCGAATAGTAGCTTCGTAACTGCCTAAGGTTGAAGCATGCTTCCATATTTCAATTGCCTTGTTCCGATCCTGTTTGACCCATCTGCCGGTGTAATAACACGACCCCAAATCAATAAGAGACTGAATATGATTTTCTTTAGCAGTTTGTTGTAACAATTCGAATGCCTGTTCGCCGCTTAACCTTTTGCTAAAACCCGAATAGGTCAGACCTGACCATACAAATAAAGCGTCAGGATTTTTCAGTGTAGTTTGAAATTCGAGTTCGCGAGTAAAATCGTTTTGGTTTATTAATTTCCATAAAAGCGCCGGTGCTCTAAACGAATCGAGGTTAAGGGCTCGAATATAAAATAAAGCCGCAAGAATGATATTCTTGGGTAAGTAGATGCCGCGCTCATAGCATCTGCCTATAAAACAAAGCGCCTCAGGGCTACCCGCCGAAGCCGCCATCATTATCGATGAAAATACACTTGTGTCTACTTTAGTCAAATTATTACTATCTGTCAAATTTGGAATGCTTGCCGTATCAATTCCCTTATATACATCCCGTATAATTGTCGTATCATCTACAGTTGAGGTTGTATCTGCATGAAAGTCAATAAATAACAATGTGGGTATTGAATCTTTGCGCGCAGATTTTTTTGACACTTCTTTTTGTAATTTATCGGGTTCTTTATGCAACAATCTGGATTCTATTTCTTTTATTGCGAGCGGCGCATATTCGTTTCCATATTCAGCAGATTTTTTAAAATACTGATAAGCTTTTTGCCAATCGCGTTGAACAACTAAATTTTCTGTATAGAACAAACCTACAACATATAGCGCATCGGGATTTAATTGTTCGGCGGACATTCGAAAAATTTTAAACGCTTCAAATGGATTCCACTCTACGCCTCGACCATTCATAAGTAATATTCCATAATTATACTGAGCTATTGCAAGTTTTTGTTTAGCCGCTTTCAGAATCCATGATGCGGCTTTAACAGTATCTGCAGGAAATCCTTTTCCGAACAAGTAACGCAAACCTAATTCGTGCTGTGCGGGCGATTCGCCGGCATTAGCTTTTTTCATTAGAACGAACGCTTCGAGTAATTGCATATCAAGCGTTGACGGTAATACCAACGGAATCGAGGTTGTTTCGTAATTGCGATAAACCAGCGGCTTTTTCGTTTCTTGCGATAACGACAGATGAATTAACGGCAAGAAAACAAAAAATAATTTTACAGCGATATGAGTTTTATTAATAATTATATTTCCTTCTTTTTTAACCTTTAAGACAATTTCGTATATTGTTAGAGCAAATGCCAATTTAATAATAGTTCATACTGCTAAATATAAAACTAAATATTAATTAAGTTTCAATAAATTAATCCGGAAAAAACATGACAGACAATAAAATAATATTTTCAATGATTGGTGTAGGAAAAGTTGTAAAACCGAACCGACAAATATTGAAAGATATTTATCTGTCTTTTTTTTATGGAGCAAAAATTGGCGTGCTCGGGTTAAATGGAGCTGGGAAAAGTACGCTTTTGCGGATTATAGCCGGCGTTGATAAAGACTATTTAGGCGAGATAACCTGCCAAAAAGGAATTACGTTTGGCTTCTTGCCGCAGGAACCTGAATTGGATCCTTTTAAAACTGTTAAAGAAATTGTTGAAGAAGGTGTTCAAGATGTTGTCTATCTTTTAAAAGAATACGAAGAAGTTAATCAGCAATTAGCAGAGCCAGACGCCGATTATGACACGTTGTTAGAAAAACAAAGCAAACTGCAAGATAGAATTGATCAATTAAATGCTTGGGATTTAGACAGCAAGCTTGAACAAGCAATGGATGCTTTAAGATGTCCTCCCCCTGAAACGTCAATCAATATAATTTCCGGTGGTGAAAGGCGTCGAGTTGCTCTCTGCCGATTGTTGCTTCAGGAACCGGATGTGTTATTGCTTGATGAGCCAACAAACCATTTAGACGCTGAGTCAGTTGCCTGGTTGGAACATCATTTAGGTTTGTATAAAGGAACGGTAATAGCAGTAACACATGATCGTTATTTTTTAGACAATGTAGCCGGTTGGATTTTAGAATTGGATCGTGGTGAAGGAATTCCTTTCGAAGGAAATTATTCATCCTGGTTAGAACAGAAGAAAAAGCGATTAGAGATAGAGGAAAAACAGGAATCCAAGCGTCAACGAGTATTGCAGAAAGAATTGGAATGGGTTCGTTTAAATCCAAAAGGACGACATGCAAAAAGCAAAGCGCGAATTTCTGCGTATGAAAAAATGTTAACTGAGCAAACCGACAAGCGCGATGAGGAAATGGAAATTTTTATACCACCCGGACCACGACTTGGCGATGTTGTTATAGAAGCTAAAGGAGTGTCGAAAGCATACGGAGAGCGTTTATTATTTGAGAATATGGAATTCTCATTGCCTCCGGGGGGTATAATTGGCGTTATTGGACCAAACGGCGCCGGTAAAACTACGCTTTTTAAAATGATTACCAAACAAGAAGAGCCAGATACTGGAACAATTAATATTGGAGATACTGTAAGATTGGCTTATGTTGATCAGTCCCGCCCGCTAAATCCAGAAAAAACTATATGGCAAGAAATTTCAGGCGGTGAGGATTTAATGAAGCTCGGGAATCGGGAAGTAAATTCGCGCGGATATGTTGCACGATTTAATTTTAGCGGCGCAGACCAACAAAAAATTGTAGGCAAGCTTTCCGGTGGAGAAAGAAATAGGGTTCACCTTGCAAAAGTATTGAAAGAGGGCGCTAATGTTCTACTGCTCGATGAACCGACAAATGATCTCGACGTCAACACGCTTCGAGCTTTAGAGGAAGCACTCGGAAATTTTGCCGGCTGTGCTGTAATTATTTCACATGATCGCTGGTTTTTGGATCGCGTTGCGACGCATATTCTTGCTTTTGAGGGAGATAGCAGTGTAGTTTGGTATGATGGCAATTATTCAGAATACGAAGAATACAGAAAGAAAAAGTTGGGCATCGCCGCAGACCAGCCGCATAGAATTAAATATAAGAGATTGACAAGAGAATGATTTTATTGATAGCTCAGATTTTTCGCCGATTACAGGTTTCGCAGATTTAAAACAGCAATAAAAAACTATTTCTCCAACTTGATTAATATTTCTTCCAAGAATTCTTTTACTTCTTTTATTTCTTCTTTGATTTCATCATCCTGAATTTTTTTCTTTTGCGGGACGCTAAGAAGTTCAAGTTGTTCTCCAGAATCTGGTTCTGGTTTATATTCTTTCATTACTTGCTTGGCGCCTTCGATAGTATATTTTTCATCGCGTAGTAATTGCTTAATATGCATTATTAATTTAATGTCCTTATTAGTATAAATCCGATTTCCTGCCCGATTCTTTGCCGGTTTCAATTCAGGAAATTCGGTTTCCCAATAACGCAGAACATATTGTTCTAATCCTGTAATTTTGCTTACCTCGCTAATTGAATAGTATAATTTTTTTATACTGCTATGTTTCATAGACGCCTCATATAATTTTAGCTAAAAATATTAAATGTTACGCTAAGTTGCAATTAGTTGTCAATTAAGCGGGTAATTCAGTGCGAAATAATTTATGAATATTTCTTGGAAAACTTTTTCTCAAACGTAAAATCATAACCACTAAAATTTTAAGCGGAGAAGAAAGTTTTATATGCTTTGAGAAAACATTATACTTCGCGCTTTCTATACGCTTAAGCAACAGAAAGTAGATATTACCCATAGTGCGCGCGGCAGTAAAGAGCGGTTTATCTTCTTCAGCTAGATGCGCTTTTGCAGAGCGAAAATATTCACGCGCTCTATCACACTCAAATTTCATTAGCATTTTAAATTGATCATTATAAACATTATTAAAGAGATCGCTTTCGCTATAATTAAATCTTTCCAAATCTTCCAATGGCAAATAGATGCGTCCTTTTTTTGCATCTGCCTTGATATCGCGTAAAATATTTGTAAGCTGTAATGCAATTCCAAGATTTACAGCGTATTGTTTAGTCTTTTCATTTTTATAACCAAATACTTCCGCGCAAATCAATCCAACAGTAGAAGCGACTCTGCGGCAGTAGATTTCCAGCTCTACAAAAGTTCCGTAACGCGTATTAATCAAATCCATTTCCATTCCTTTTATCAGCTCGTAAAAGTATTCGACAGGAATATTGAATTTATGAATTATTGCCGCAAGTTTATTAAGCAATGAAAAACGTGAAATGCCATACAGAGCTTTTTTAAATTCTTCTGTCCACATTAAAAGCAGTTCGTGTTTTTCATTTTCATCTCTTTCTTCGTCAACAATATCGTCTGTAAAACGACAAAAAGCATATATGGTTTCTATTGCGTCTCGTTTATGACGCGGAAGAGATAGAAAAGAGAAATAAAAACTACTTTTTCTATTTTGCGATAAATCTGGAGTTGAAGTAACCTCTGTTTTCATAAAGATAAATTAAGATAAAAAAGATTGAAAAAGAAGTTTTATCGTTTCAAATTTGGTAATAACCGGACGTTTATTAAGCACATTGTAATCTTGCGCGTGAATTTTCTGTAAAACAAATGTTCCTCCGCCCCAAATCAATTTCAATTCTAAAGAAAGCTCCTTTCCTACTAATGATAACAAAGGTTTGCCTTCAATAAAAAGGTCTGCAGTTCGGCGCGTTTGAAACGCCATCAAATTTCTGAATCTATCGTCAAATACCTTATTTAAAATCTCTTGCTCGGTTAAATCAAATTCTTCAATGTCTTCCATAGGAATATAAATGCGCTCTTTATTTAAATCGATAGATACATCCTGCCAAAAGTTTGTTAGTTGCAATGCTGTGCATATAAAATCAGAGTATTGCATCATCAATTCGCTTCTGTAATTAAATAGCAGTAATATCAGACGACCAATAGGATTGGCTGAATTAGAGCAATAAGAAAGCAAGTCTTCGTAAGTCTGGTATTTTTTTACTGTAACATCGCTTCTGAAAGCAGTTAATAGGTTTTTAAAAAGTTCTTTTGGAATTTGAAATCTCTCTACGGTCTCCGCTAATGCGGCAAACACACGATGAGTAGGATTGCCGTTATAGCATTCTTCAAGATATAAATCCCATTGATGAAGATTATCAATGCGTTCAGCAAGCGTGTAACCGGGTTCATCGGCATAGTCATCGGCAATTCGGGCAAAAGCATAGATTGTCCAGATATACTTTCGCATTTCTTTTGGAATAAAAAAAGATGCGACTGGAAAGTTTTCATAATGACTGCGTGCAATTTTTTCACAATAGCGAAATCCATCTTCTGCCGACCAATATTTTCCTTTGATATGTAATTTCGGATTACTCATTAATTATTTCATTTTTGAAAAATATTATTAATTATAGGTTTAATATGTGGAATGGCTAAGGGAAAATCAAGCAGATTCGGATTCGACTAACAGTTCATTATAACTTTTATTGAGGTGAATTGTCATTTTAGCAAAATGGGTTTTTGCGTCTGACTTTTTCAATTATACTAAGCAATCTGCTTGATAGTATTAATAGACGTGTCGATAATAAATTATATCTTATTGAACATTTACAAAAGTATTCGCCATCTCGGATTGACCTCCGCCAGCAGTTACTACAACAATGCCATAAATATTTTTACCTTTCAATGGAGTTAAATCGGTAAAGGATCGCATGCCGGCTTTCACCGATTCATATTCTCTAAACGATTTTCCATCTGTTGACTTGTAAATAACGAACCAGAAGTTTTCTTTTTTCTTGGGTGAGTAGTTCCATGTCAGAATAACTGTTTTCGTTTTTCGGTTGTAATTAGCAACAAGATTTGTTGCTGGTTCGCGTTGTCCGCTATCGAACGGACGTGCAGTAACAGGCAAGGTTTCTTCCGAACGCAAGCCAGCAGAATCTATGCACACAAGTGAATAAAGATAGCGAATGTTTTGTTTAACACGTTTATCGATGTACTCCGTTTTTTTTGCTGTGAGCGTATCGAGTGTTATCCAGCGAGTTGAGTTCTCTTCACGTCGCAGAAGCAACTGCTTGGCAACGTCACTGCTTGCACTTAGATTCCAGCTCAAGCGGACTGTAGAGTCTGTTACAAACACATCTCGAAAAACGGGTGTGCTCGGCGGAAGCACATCTGGTTTCTGAAGCGCGACCATTTCTGAAAGCGCTGAATGCTGGTAGTGTTTATCCACTGTTGCAACCTTGTAATATATTTTCTTTGTCAGTACGCGAATATCTACCGAATCAACGAATAGCGTATCAGGGTGAATATGTCCGGTTACTTGTGTAAAATCGTGCGTTGGATTGTTTGCGCGAAGCACACGATAGCCAAGGATATTTCGTTTCTTCACGGGTTGCCACCACAGTGTTACTATGCCATTTTTTTCCACTTTGCCGCGCAAACCTTTTGGCATTGGCGGCGGCACAGAATCAACAATAGCAATGTATGTCGGAAGAGAAAATGCATGGTTTCCTGCAGTATCGATTGCCGCAACGGCATAGTACGCCGCGTCATATTCATCGAGTACATCGGTATATTCTCTTTGACGAGACGGCAATGGTTGCTTTGTGAGAATTTCATATTCTTCGGTGGGAGAGTAGCTACGTGCGACAACAAATCCCTTGAGATCAGCGGGCAGTTGGGATTGTTCCCACGTCAATTTAATGCGCGTTACCGAAAGTTGTTTAGGTTTTTGCAGTGTCGGCGCAGGCGGCGCAGTTAGATCGCGTGAGAACGCCACAATTTCTGCAGGTCTACTGATCTCGGCAAAAGGTGTTATACCTACAAGGCGATAGGTATATTTTTTATAATTCGTAGTTGCTGTATCAACAAATTTTGGATACGTGTTAACATCGTCTTGTGTTGTTGTTGGAATGATGAGCGTGGTTGAATTCAATCTTGTATAATTTTTTCCATCGTTCGAACGATAAACGTAGTAACCTGAAAAGTGTTGAACATCAAGCTCATCCCAGTATAACTTGATTATGCCATCGCCACTTTCAAAACGAAATCCAAGAGGCGGATCAGCCGGCGGCGTGTCTATGGCGTCAATCATGACATACGCTGTATCGAAAGTATATTCGGTTGTTGGTTTCGCAACATATACCCGGTAGACATATCGTTCGCCAGAACGGATTTGTTTATCGACAAAACGCAAACCGAGCGCATTTGCAGTTACAGCATCGTTATCAGCGGCAAAGAGCGCAAACGAGTGACGATTCAGAAGTTCATCGGCTGCAGCCCGCAGTTCGGCAAATCCGCCCTGTTTTCCAGCTTGAGGTTTAAATAATTTTCCGTATACCGCTTGAGCGGCAATAGCGGAGAAATCGTTAGAATGCCCGGCATAATGTTTCCATTCTTCAAGAGCCATTGGTTTGAGTGGACGTTCAATTAATAATTGGTATTTAGTAATCTCAATACCAGTTTGCTTATCAATGCTCATTCGTTCAACAGTATAACCGATGGCATTAGCAATACGCCATCCACCTGCCGTTGTTGGCGCCCAGCGAAGAACAATAGAATCTTTGGAAGCGCGCGCAAGAAGTTTGATTTGAGCAACTCGTGCATGTTCCGCTTCTTGAGCAGTTATAAGTGTCGTTGCACAAAGCAACAACACACACGCATTTACGAATAGATAGATTGAATTTCTTTTCTTCATAGAAAATACCTTCTTAGAAATTAATTGCATACTGAATGTTCCCATAAAGTTCATTATAGTTTCTCTGTACTGCGCCATCGCCTCGGAACGAATTGTTTGTAACATAGCAGTTAATGGAGCCATAGTTACCAAAACTGTATGCCGCATTGATTCGGAAAACAAGTTGAGAGCTCTTTTGCGTTGCGCTTACAAAGTTTGCGCCAATGCTTAGCGAAGCGTTAAGTGTATTCTGGAAAAATTGCTTCCCAACAGTCTCGCCGACGTGAATGATTTGCGCATTAAAGCTACTCATCAATGTCTTATTATAGAGAAATGTTGTTGTTAAGGAGAGCGTGTTTGGAAGCGCAAGAATATGAGTAAGATTGGCAGAGTGCGTTCGTGAATTGGAAAGCGAAGAAGTGTATACATTTTTATCTGTTGCGTCCTGATAGCTGTACGTTAACAGCACATTGTTGTTTCCGCCGAAGCCGTCAAACGAAAAGCGCGGCGAAAGAGAAAACGCATTGAATACATTTGAAAGCCGAAGTGTATCGTTTTTATGGCGGGAATCGATTTGATTTCTGTTATAGTTTGCATCAATGCCAATGTTATTGTCGATCTGCCAGTTCGTTCCTAACATTCCAGTGAACCTACTTGTCGTGGATGATTTAGTTTTACGAAGGTTATTGTACCGCACACCAATTTTGGAGCGAAGAGTGAGCTTATTGTCAAGCAAGCGAACGCGGGGACCTAATGCAAATTCCAATAAATCGTTCGGCATTAAGCCGTAACCAAGTGTGGTAAAGCCGGGTCCTATCCATCGAGAGCTTAACGTAAGCGACCATAAACGTGATGGTGAAATGTTCACATTCAATTTTGCTGCTCCATCAACACGCGACGAAGCATTGGGAGTGAAGAGAAATGACGGCACTTTTATGCCGGTATCGAAAGTATCGGCTGTAATATTAGATGAGAATAACGAAATGCCAACTTCTCCATCGAGCGTAATCATTTCTCCAAAACGAGCGCCAAAATCAATCGACCCCACCAAATTTTCTTGCGGCTTCGTAAGAGCCGAATCAGTTACGACAGAGTTCGAATCGTCGATGGCGTGAAATACGTTCACATTGAAAAACGACTCCGCTATATTGCCATAACCTATGGAGAATGCGTATGCCATTTGCTTATACACTTCAGGTGAAAAACTCATTTTATCCGGTTGTATGGCATTTCGAGTGCGACCATAGAGAGCTTTGAATCGAAAATCACCCGGTGTAAGTTCAACTCCACCTCCAAGTATTCGTAAATCGCCAAATGTAAAATCCGAAATGCGTGTTGAGAAATATCCAGCGTGCAGTGTAACCCAGTTGGATATGCGCGGACTAACGCCAAATTGATTAAACGGCTGTTGAAATTGAGTTTGTTTTGTTGAAAAATAGAATTCAAAGGGGAATTCGATCATATCATACAAAGAAACCGATGTGCGAATAATGCCGTACTGCATGCTTCGAGGTTGCCGTGCATCGATTCCACTTGAACTGTAAAAATTGCTCGTGAATGTTGCAGAAGTTCGTATGTTCACGGGAGATGAACTTTCCTGCCCGTTTGCAACTCTAAATATGAAGAAGATTAATACGATTGTGCTGTTTAATTTTTTCATCATAGAGGTCATCTTCTCTCATTAGTACGTGAACGGTTTTTGGATATTTGGCACTTCAGCATCGACATTTTGACAACCGAAATAATTGTAGTAGAATCCCAAAGGATATGTGCCTCGGAACATTCGCTGATAGTTCCGACTCACACTGTTGTTGAGACGTGAGCGTTCGGCGGCGCTTTTGCTGATTAGCGGATTATAAAGCACCTCAATTGCACGATTTTTAAGAGCAAGATAATCGGCGGGAGCAACAATGCCATGGTTATATGTCAGAACGAGTGATGGTGATGGCGTGCCTGTTCGCACAGTCGAGGAAGTTTCGGATGACTTCCCGCCACCTTGCGGTGAAGAGCCAGGTAAGCTTAATCCAGGAAGATGTACCGCCAAGTCAACATCGACAAAGGAATAACGAGGATCGCTGAAGTAGCGATCGTATGTAACTACGCCTTGCCAAAATCCACGGTTCTTCATCCACGTAATTTCATCGTACACGGATGGATTAGCAAACTGTGTATGCCATTGAGAGTTACGTTGCCATGCATTTATCTTTACCAAAGGACCGAAGGTGTATATTGTGTTGCACGATGTCCAACGAACAGGAATAAAATCATACCAATCAAATTCTTCAGCACCTGTAAATGTGATGATTTGCTTCTCGAAGATGCCGCTTGCATCAGTTTGCAACGTGGTTTGTCGATAGGTGTTTAGCTTCTGCTGAAGTGTGTTGAAGCGACTCGTACCGAAGTTTAAAGAGTAGAGTTCGCGCTCACCAAAATTTATTATATTCGTGGCTTGAATTCTTCTTTGGCTTAGCGTTACTGTTGAGCCGAGCCTGCTATAAAGCTCTCTATCACTTATTGTCATATTGCCGGATGGAATGCCGCCGCCACTTTGCATTCTTTCCATTGCTTGCAACAACTGCGCAAGTTGTGGATCGTTTGGTATTTCTTTGCGAATCAAAAGAAGACTATATCGTTTGTTGCTTATCAATTGAGGAATATTAAACAATACTGTTCCCGAACCAGCGTTGTATGCTGCCGGACTGTCGATAAAGAGTTGTGGACTTCCTTCCGGAACAAAGCGGGCAATGAACTGAACATCAAAATTCTCACGTGGTTGGAATAAATACGCCATGCCCGTTTTTAGCTGAAGTCGCCCCGAACGGCATTCACCTTGCAGGAAATACCGTTGTTCATCAATTGGATAGCTATATGCAACATGCTGTGCGTAAATTTTATCAGGTGCAGATGCCGTATGGAAATTTGTGCTTATCTGCTGTTTTACCACCGAGCCATCTCGTTTCTTCGCCGGTTGCCAGGCATTGTTCACACGCTCTTCTCCATTAACAGAAGCAGTAAAGCGGTACCGTGTTCTTCCTTCGAGCATTTCGTTTGGTTTGAAGAATGCCGTAAATCCATCCGTTGCTTCGATAACACGTCCATGAATCGAAGCATTGTTCGAGACTTTTTGGAGCGAAAGCTGATCGATCTTTACTCGGAAAGTGCGAATTCTCGCACTTCCAGTTCCTTCAGGCAATTCTTCTATTTCAAATGGTTCGTTAAGTTTGAAGTTGAGAGCAATTTGAGGTTCTACAGCGACATCAACGCCTGTCTGTTGATTTGTAGGGCTTATATCCGATATCAAGTCGATACGTCCAAGCGGATTATCGGTAATGTATCGACATTGTTCCCCTAAGCTAAATTTGTATTCGCAACGCCCTTTTACAGCTCCCCCAAGTATATTATAATTTCCACTCACCGTCCCTTTTAGCCAAGTAGGATTCGGGGCGCCTCCTTGTAAAATTGCAGCAAGTGTTAAGTCGAGTATCTTCTTATAACCTTCATATGCCCAAACGTCAATATGCATCCCAATGATTGCATTGAGGTAAGCGTAGACCTGTCCCGATGCATACCAGCCATTGAGTCCCATGTTGCCAGATATACCTTCGCAGGTTACTCCTTCGTACTTTAGCAGCGCCAGATCGAAACCATAAAGCGCTGTAATATCTCCATAGAAAACAAGATATGGCTGACGCCCTGTTCGAAATTGCTGACTTGCCCCAAATGCAAAACCATTTCCGGTTTCGATATTGCGATTTCTGCTCTGCACAACTCCTTGATATTGTTGAAGTTCGGTTGGAAGTTGTGGAGTAGGAAGCTGCATTCCCGTCATTATGTACGCATTCG
Source organism: Ignavibacteriales bacterium (assembly GCA_037446575.1). Lineage (GTDB taxonomy): Bacteria > Bacteroidota > Ignavibacteria > UBA10030 > UBA10030 > JBBIII01. Next base: position 12,218 of record JBBIII010000028.1, on the reverse strand, counting down.
CCTGTAGCCAATTTGAGAGACTTAAACTACACGGTTGTGCTGGTTCGCCGATTTTGATGTACCACACATTTGGGTCGAAGTGTAATACCGCTTGTCCGCCGCCCTGCAGTGGATTTGCGTTTGCGATGCGAACGTTTAATACACCATGGAGTGTTTTTGTGGATGGATAGTAAGTTATATTTGCGTCGGAGAGAATTTTGGCTTTCGTGCGTTCGCTTATCTGGCAAAGCATGTATCCGTTTCCGATTAACGACATTTGACTAAGTCCGCCGTTGTTTGTGAATTGCGCTTCCAGTCCAGCATCTGCATTGAACGATTCAGGACTTGGGTGCGTGCCAATCACAGCTGCTGCTGCAAAACCAAAGGAAGCATTTCTATTTGGAGCATACGTAAATCCAGAATTTACGGCGCTAGTTGTTGTAGCGCTATCAGACGTAATTGTCTGTCCACTGATATTTGATTGACCTGTTCGACTCATCCGATACCATGCTCCGCCGCCAAATCCATAAATGCCCATTCCAGTAAATATCGGAATGCCCGAAGGTAAGATAGCTTTTGCATCAACATACCAGTAACGAAAATCGCTAACAGAACCAAATTGTGCAGTCGCTCCAACAGTCATCTTATCCAAAAAGGTTGCCATTACCGCACCACGGAATCCATTACCGAATGTTTGGTCGTTGCTAAATAGATTAAGCGCTCCGCGCACTTTTACTGCCGCCATATCGGCATTGATGCCAATAGAATCAATCTCAATTCCATCAAAGACAAAGCGCTGTTGTCCTGCTCCCGTTTCTAATTTCGTCCAAAGTTTGAGAGTTGTTCCACCGCTTACACCGCTTGCTCCTGAATGCAGATTAACGTTTAGCGTAAATTGTAATGCGGCGGCAAACTGCCCATCTCGCGTCCCTGTAACCATATCAACTTTATTTATTGTGATCGGAAATCCTGAAAGACTATGTTGTGGACTTGCCAAACTCCATTCTCCCTTACTAAAGTATGGCTTTGTTGTGCTTATTTTCCAATTAGAAAAATTTATACCTTTCAAACCTATTTTTGAACAATAATCTATTGTTGAATCAACCATTAAAGAGCCACCGAGAATCAGCTCTCCAACAAACCCGCTGTCGGTATAGGATAAAGTCATACTGGTCGAAGGACTGAGTGTGAGCGTAGACCTTAATCCCCTTATAGGAATTGGCATGTTTGTTCGCGGATTTATCGCAAATTGGTACTGGAGAGATTTCTTTCCTGCACTATCAGCAGCCGGACGGGAAATTGTTCCAGAATATTCAAATGCAGTATCACTAATAGCGGTTTTTATTCTTCCTTTAAGTCCGCCATACTGCAATGAACTGGAGATCATCTCAATACGCAACGTATCTATGCTTGCGCCCCATCCGCCGAAGCTTGTTTTAGGATATTGAACAATGTTTTGAATGTTGAACTTTCCGGTAACACCGGTTCCATCGATGAGCAAATTGCTTATCATTACTTCAGGATTTACGTCTTCGAATGTACGGAAGAGATCGGGAAGTGTGATGGAAGCGCTCTTAACAAAAAATCCTTTCCAAGCATTGCTCTTGTCTTTGTTGTATCCATCTGGAAATGTAATACCTTCCGGGTTCTTCGTTGTAGAAAAATCGAAAACCATACTCGGAATTTTTAATTTGAACCCAGGCAGATCTGTGAATTCACAATCACTAAGAGAAGAGGTCAACATCCATTGCCAGCCGTTACCATTTTTTTCCGCTCGTCCTTTAAAGGATGCTTTGACAAGTGAAGCGGAATCGGTTGTATTTTTGAGCCACGAACGTGGAAATTCTACTTCAGCCGATAGAACAAGATGCTCTAACCCTTGACAATCCCATGCGGCGTAAGTTCCGGAATCGGATGGAGTAGGAGCTCTAAAGAGAATGCTCCAGCTTCCCTCGTTGTTGTAACCGACATCGTGTGTGAGATAAAGAACCGCTTTTTTCATACCAGCTACTCCATCTTTATGGAAGCAAATGTTCTTTGCGCCAAGCCCAAATCCAACATCGGGTCCCAGCGAAGGCATTTCTACCCACGTTGCCGCATTGAGCACCGCCATGGTTGGCGTGAACATCATACCAATAATACCGACCACAGTTTTGTAGCCATCAATATCTTTGTCGAAACCTATGGGAAGAGCAATTGGTTCTTTGTTGACAAAGCCGCTTACTAATCTTCCAGCGCTCTTCGATTTATCATGGATACTTTTCAGCAAGCCATCTGCTTTATTGAGAACTTTTCCTTCAAATTCGCTTTCGTTGGCGGCTGAGTATCCGGCAGAGGGATCGATTTTCGCATACACAGCTCCTTCGTACACCTCATTATCGCTATTCACCTTAATGTTGTTAAATTCCACAAGAATTGGAGCGCGCAAATATGGTACTTCGATCGTTCCTTCACCCGAAAGCGATGCGGGTGTTCCAGAGACTGAAGTGAGCGAGAGACTAAATTTACCGATTGTAAGCACGCTATCTTTCGCAAGCGTTTGCGTGCCAGACGTCGTATTTGTTGGCGCATCGGCAAAACAGTTGCCAGAGCAATTGTTATCATCACTGGCTCTTGGTTTGACTTGGAAAATTCCATCAGGACTTACAATTGAATCCACTGCACACATGCTTCCATCTGCACGAACAGAATCTTTTTTGTAATTCAATTTTAAATTCCAAGCGTAATAATCTCCAGAATCAGCCGCAAATGCTTTAGAACTCGAATCGCTGTTCACTAGATTAATATCATAGCGAGTAAATCCCATCATATCCGTTGAATACGCAAAAAGACATTGTGCGCCTGTAAAACTTGTATCAACAACAGGTGTCGATTGCTTGGCTTCGGTTATGGCTTGCGACTGTGAGCTCATTTTCCAAATTCGGAAACGCCCCCCCGTAATTGCTGGCTTACGAATTCCTGGCTTTATCGAAACAGCAAATTTTGGCCTAAGCCCATCTGTCCATGTACCATTATTTACCGGCTGTTCTATGTTCATAGCAAAGCATTGCGGCAGACTATCGGGTACAAGTTTGAACGATGTACTTTGTGTTGTATAATATGTGCTATCCTTTTTATCTTTCATTTTCACGCGCCAATAGTAAAGACCCGTATCCCGCAAACCAGCTATTCGTTTCATGATAGGTTGATAGAGCGCTTCACATCGGTCACCCGAAGTATAATCATCTCCTTCGGGAATTCTAACCGTTTGCTGATGAACGAGCGTATCGAACAATTGCGATCTCGATACCTCGAAAAGAAGATTCGCTGAAGCTTGAGAAATAGCATTGTACCCATTGAAATTTGGATTACTCAAAACGCTTCGATCAAGAATGTTGAGCATCGAAGGCTCAGAAAACTGAACGCTCAGTTCTACTTGTTGTTTTCCCGCCACTATTGTTGCATTGCGTTCTGGCCTCAGATATAACGGCTTTTTCAATCCTATTGTAAATGCTGTTTCGGACGAACGCACTGTAGCAGCGCTTCCGTCACTACGAGTAAATATTGCTTCAACTCTCCACACGTATCGTTTTCCCGATTTCAGATTTTGAACCCAACGTGCAATGCTTCCATCATCATTCAGATTGCAAATCAATAGTCCAGCTTTTTCGGGATCTGTTATTTGTTGGGTTTGCAAGGGACCTTGAGGAAATTGTATCCGCCGGGTATGTGTCAGTAATTGAGATGATTGTTCGTCAACTACACTCAGATTAATAACAATAGAACGAACATCGTCGGCGCAGGGCGAAAACCGAGCAATAAACTGCGGCGTTTGCCATGGAATAGTATCGTTATCAGCTGGATACACATTCGCAATGGCAAGTTCTCGTGTTGTGCGTTCAAATTCTCGCAACTGAAACGTCGCAATCTCACTCTTCCCCTGATTCCTTGTTGCTGGTTTTCCTTTCTCATCAAATGCTTGAACAAGCCAGACGTAACGATTAACACGTGGATAATAATCAAAATGCAGATCGCCAGGCAACGTTTGAAGATAGGTTGTTTGAATATCTTTTTTCTCGAACACAACGGGATTGCGTTCCAACGCATCACGCGGCGATTGTCTTTCGAAAACAGGACATACTTTTACTTTGTACTTAATGGGACTGCTTTTAACATTAGCGCCTGTTACAGGCAACCAGCGGAACATAGGGAAAGCGTTTTGCAATACTTCATCATCAACAGGCGAAACAATTTGCGGCGGCTCGGGCACCAATGTGTGAATCTGTACGCACGATTCATCGCCAATGGTTATGTTCTTTCCAAATTGATCGTAAATCGAAATACAAAGTTCATACGTTCCTTCTGGCAACGAGCTTGTGGTAAGTAACGTGCGCTCAATATCCTTATCGTATTCAAGTGCATCGATATTTATAATTTGAGAACCGTTCAGCACAAGAGACATCGGAGCCGCCCCGCTTCCCGGCGGAATGTTGACTTTCGGGATATGAGGACTATGCGGCTTCGTTCGCGCTAACGTTTTTCCTTTTTCATCACTAATAGTCAGTCTAATTGTGGCGTTTGAGAAATTTGTTATGCTCGTGTTAGTGATAACGACTTGCACAACAGTAGGATCATCGATCCATTCGTTCAGTTCGGAAGGAAGCGGTGTGCGAATAAGTATTTTCAGGTTAACTTGACTATAAGCGTTAAACCCTAACAACAACACGATTAATATACAATATAACGTACGCATTGTAGACCCTTTAAAATGAAATGATCAATAATTATAGGGGTAATTTTTCAAAGCATCTATTAGTTTTTTTTAAAGTTATTTAAAACACCTATGGATACATATTAAAGATATCTAACAGCATTTAAAAAACTGATTAAAAAAAATTATATTTTAACCTACAAGTATTTACTCGGCAATTTACGTTTGAACAGAAAAAACACATGATTAATACAGATATAAAACAGTGTGCACCTGGTTTCAGCTGTGTAATCTTGCCGAAGGTGTCCCCTCAGGAGTGCTCTATGTTAATACATATTAAGATCACACGGAGTAATTATGGCTAAAATATATATAAAAAATCCTTAATATCTTATCACATATCACACCTTAGTATAAATATTTAAAATTATCAGTTTATCTATTTATACGACAATGACATTTTATATTGAGTCAACAGGATAGTGTACAACTATTTTCTATTACAGAAGGTTTTATGACGACTTATTCCACAATATAATACACTGCTTTTTAATTCATTTTTGAGTTTAGCAATATTATCAAAGTTATTACAGAATAAATACGTTGAAAAATAAAAATCCAATTTCTATACATCAATGCTTTTTATCACAACATTTTAGCTCCCTCAATCGATTTATCTTCAAAAATTATGGTAGTATGCAGAATGCCTTAAGCGTAAAGTATCCGTTTTTATTCTACCGGTACAGTGTAGACTTCAATTGAAGTGTCGAGTCCTTTAACCAAGATAGGTTCATGCGGTTGGGTCAAGACGTGGTCTTTCACAAGTTCATAAGTTCGTTTTGAAATCATAATTCCTTCGACTGGCGCATTTGATTCGAGACGATTTGCGAGATTAACATCTGAACCGAGAACTGTGTAAGATAATTTTCTAGCAGATCCCATATTGCCGACCACAACAAAACCTGTGTTGATGCCAATACGAATCTTCAGTGGGAATAATCCGTTTTCTGTCCATTTTGTTTTAAGCTCTCGGCACTTTTTCTGCATTTCAATAGACGCTTTAACGCAACGAACAGCGTGATCCGGTTGATGCTCCGGCGCTCCAAAGAATACCATCAATCCATCGCCAATATATTTATCAACAGTCCCTTCATATTTGAACACAATATCTACCATTGCTTCAAAATATTCATTCAGCATTTTTTGGATTTGATCCGGCGTCATTGTAGATGAGTATGTAGTAAAACTTTTTATATCGCTAAAAAGTATAGTTAATTCTTTTTTCTGTCCAGCAAACACAGATTCTGGATTTGCAAGCATTCTCTTGACAATAGAAGGCGGAAGATACGATTCAAAAGATTGCCGTAATGCCTCTTTTTGACGTTCTTCATTAATAAATCTATACGCAAGAACTGCAAACACGGCAAAGATAGTAATAAATATAGGGCGTATTAAGTTGATTATTATATTTCCATACAGAAAAGCCGAAAGCACAAAGATGATATAACCAATTATTAAAACTATTGCGCTTATCCAAAGTCCTCGCGAAGAAAATTTAATCGCAAATATTCCGATTATCACTAAAAGGAAAATTTCTATTAAAATTTTAATAGAAGGAGCCGCTTCAGTAAGAAAATTTTCTGTCAGAATCGTATGCATCACATTCGCATGCAATCCGCCTAACGGATACCAAGTATCTACTGGCACTTGCTGAATATCCGACGCTCCTGTTGAAGCTTCGTTCACAACAACAATTTTATCTTTAAATAATGGCTTCCAATCATATTCTAACATATCTCTATCCGAAGATAAGTTATATATCTGAACCATTTTATAGTCGGTCATCGTACCCCAAGGACCTACAAAATTCACAATAATATTACAATGTTTATCTACGGGAATTACGATATCGCGCGGTTGTTGTCCGGGTCGAAAAGCTCCTTTTAACGTTATGTTATCTCCTGGCTTAATGATAATTTGCTCAGGTTTAACATGTAAATAATCACAAATTGCTCTAAACGGGAAACTGGGATAAAAAGCATCTTCATGTCTTAGCAAAAGCGGCGCGCGCCTAAATACTCCGTCTGGATCGTATTTTAAATTTAAAAAACCTAACCCTTTTGTAGCTAATGCTACCTCCGGAAATGTTATTATCGGGTTTCCGCTAAAATACATATTGCTTATATCGCCATCAACTTGAACCTGCCATTTTGTATCGGATAAATATTGCCAGTGAGATGCGGGACGGGGACTTCGCTGTTGCAAAGGCGTTTCACGAAGATCAAGCGACATACCAAAATAAACATTACCGGCGGCTCTGTTACAAGCGATAAAAAAGGAATCTTCTTCTGCGGTTAGCGGGGCTTTAAAGATATAGTCCCATAATTGAGACGCCGCCTGCATTTCTCCTATATTGCGAATCATCTCCCCATACTGTCGCCGGCCAATATAAGTTCCGCCAGAAATTTCCTGAACGCTGCTATCCGTTTCACTTACGTGAATAATTGTATTGTCGTATGGAATCCGAGAGGGGAAATATTTCGCACGGAATACAAATAGCTGATCGAACGATTGAGAATTCCAAGTATCGAAAACACTCGGTAATAACCAAAACAGCAAATGCCCGAATAAAAATGCGGACACGATGATTATCACCGTGTCCATTATTGTTTTTTTATTACTGATGGTCAATTGTAAACGTCTTGCTGTAGAAGTTGTTTGCTTTTATTTTAATAGCAATATCAGCCACATCTGGACGACGTGATCCTTCAACTTTTTCATTTCCTCTAATATTACCGCCAATTGTAATAGGTTTTTCTGCAAGCGTTGCAAAAGTGGAATAACGTTTACGGACATTTCGCACTTCGGAAATTACTTCATTTGCTAAAGCTTCTTTTTTTGATTCATCAGCAGAAATATAATTGCCAAACTTAGCTTCTAAATCAATCAGGCGTTCTGTCGATGCAATAAGAAAAAAGACCTCCTTGCCCGTGTTTTTATCAAGCACTTGCCAGCCACGTCCTTTGGGTATATAATAATTTTTATCAGTAACATAATCTTTTTGAAATTGCTGAATATTGTGAGGGAATAACATAGCTACTTCGCCCTTAGAACCATAATATATTACATAGACAAAGCATTCTTTGTTTAATTTTACCATCATTTTTATTTCTTCGCCGCTTTTTAATATAGTATCACGAGTAATTGAAACTAATGTCTTATTTTTACCAACTATTGCGCCAAACGCCCATTCAAATTCTATATTGCCTTCTGCTTGTTGAATGGCTGAGGGGGGTTGTTCTTGTATTACATCGAATTTAAAACCTACCGCAACACAACTTACTATTACTGCAAACAATAATATTGATCGCATAGCATTTTCCTTTCTTTAGTGAGGTATAATTGATATTGTCAACTCTTTGTCATATTCAGTTTGACTACGCGTCGGATTTTGTGCTCCGCGAGTTTTTCGTTTTACTTGTTCTTCAGTATATTGCATTAACTCGTTAATTGTAACTGTGTAATCGTTATTGTAATCTGCTTCGCCTTCCATGCCTTTTAATAAATAATATGTAAATACTCCATGTCCTAACTCAGGAAATTCTTGCGATACTTCGCCGGCGGCGCTTGCTGTGAACACTACAATTCCTTCTTTAGTTCTTGATAAATCTGCAATGTATTGGTTAACAAGGTTTTGTTCTGTTGAACCCAATCCGCGAGTTGCAAAATTTACGCTTATACCTCCGCTATGACATGCATCCGTAAATACAACAACTCGTTTCGCACTTATATAGCGAGCCAACACAGTTTGAATATCCCACATTGGAAAAGCTGTCGTTCCCAGCATGTTCGGTTCGCTATCGTGTGTCAATAAATACATATTTGTTGGCTTGGCTGGCTCCGGCATTCCATGTCCAGCAAAATAAATAACAACTAAATCCATATCAATTGCTTGATTAAGAAAATTAATTAATGCATCTCGAACGTTTGGTAATGTAGCGTCTTTATTTAACAATACGCGGATATGATCAGAATCGTAACCGCCCCCCTCTGGCCTACGTAAGAAATTTGCAAAAGCTTCCGCATCTTTATCGGCATATTTTAAACTTGTAATTCCTGGACTCATATAATCCGAAACACCAACAACAACCGCCCATTTTTGCGGTCCTGAACCGGCGGTTCTACTTTTTTTGCCGCCACTTAGTAACGGGGCGCTTGTAGATGATAATACTGATTGTTTTCTGGTTACTCCGATTGATTTTGAAAATCTCTCTCTGTTTTTTCCTTTTATCGTTAGTTGAATTTTATTATATCCTACTACTAAAGGAACCTCATCAATAATCATTTCTCCTGCAACTTTAAATTCAACAGCTTGCTCGTTAACTAAATCAACCATATTAACTGAAATAGAATATGTATCTACGTCAAACCACGGAATAAATTTTACAGGAATTAAAAAATCTCCGGTTTCCGAATCGTTTTTAGGACTTTGAATATCTACCGCTTGTTCCATAGAAATTCGCTGAATTGTTCCGCTCTGAGTAACCAAATTTTTTGCTCTATCTAATACATTAATCTCATAAGGATTAAGTCCAATTGAATCCAACATTAATTTTGCGCTAAATCTCTTAACTGATTTCATGTTAGATGGAACTTTCAATAAGTCATCGGCAGTCGGAGCTATCAATTTAACCGGACTTCCATTAAGAGTAACTTCAGCAATTTCTCTATTGTCGTACACTAACCCGATTATTTCATACTCATTGCTAAGTGATTTATTCTGCTCAGAACCTATTATCGGTTGTTCAAAAACAATACTCGGTTTTGACGTGTCTGGCGGAGCTGTTGTTACATTCCATTTCTTAATTAGACCATTGTTTGTTGCAGTTACTAAACTATTATCACTTTGGAATGCCATAAACACTGAATACCCCTCTTTTTCGGTTATTGTCCCAATTTTTGACAACTGCGCTAAGTCATAAAAATCTATCGTGCTATCTATTGAACTTACAGCCATCCAACGACCTTTAGGATCGAATGTAATTGTCATAATCGGTTTTTTCTGGGTGTATTTCATTTTTAATACACCTGTTTCTGCATCCCATAAACAAATATTTCCATCAATCGCCCCTGCCGCAAGATATTTATTATCTGCACTATAACTTAATGAGGTAATTCTAGCACTGCCTCCAGTGAGTGTGTACAAGGGCGCAAATTTGGCAAATGCAAATGTTAGAACTTGCCCATTAACCAAACCAACAGCAAATTGCCTCATTCCTGTACGAATTGAGAGCAAGCTAACATTATCGCTTAATCGTTCTAAAGCTCCTAATGTGCTTCCAGTTGAAAGGTCTGTAATAGCGACGGATTTATTTCCTTCGGTCGAAAAAAGGAAAGTTTCATCTTGAAGTGCTAAAGCCTTAATTGGTTGTGTGTGTATCGAGAATCTTTTTGTTGATGCTCCTCGTAAAAGATCGATTGCAAAAATTTGACCATTTGCGGCTCCAGCAACCAATGTATTTCCTGTATTGGAAGGCGTAACAACTTCAATCGGCGCCGTCAAATCCGATAAGATTTGTTTTTCCGTTAATGATACTGCATCAAACAACCTAAGCGTTTTATCCCCTGAGACAAAAATTAAGTTGTTCCCCTGTGCACCTAAAACACCTTGTATCACCTTAAGTTTAGTTTCAACCGATTGAATTTGTTCGATATAAATTTCTGATTGGGAAAACGCTCCAGATATAACTAATAGCATTCCCAAACATATTAGCAATATATTCTTAACTCCCATTGCTTTCTCCTTTTAATCCTTTACTCTATCGAAAGATAAATATCATCTAAAAAATTTATTGTGTTATATATCAATAGTAAAAATCTATATCACATTAAAAAATCTAAAATTACATTTTGTCAAATTACTATTAAACCAATGGCGAGTTATTTTACCCATTTTTAATCCCTTTTTTTATATAATGAATATTTGAGTTTTTCGTATAAATGTCAAGTAATGTGCTGGTAGGAAAAATCTTACTCGCTTACTACTTTTCTTTCAATATGTTTTCAAAAAACACATTTAACTTTACCCGGGTTTCTTTCTGGTGCAAGGTGAAATCCGGATTTGATTCTAATCCGTAAATGATTTCTTTAAGTGATTGAATATGAATAACAAAGCTTGATGATTTTTTCATGGCATCGGTAATTCGATATAGAAATTGAAGAATATCATCTGCTCTTTCTACAAGTTCATTTTCTGATGCGCTTTGAATTAGCTTATACAGACGTCGCGCTTGTTCTGAAAAATTATTCATTATCTCTGCTTTTTCTTCCACCAGCGATTTAATCTCTCGCGTAAATCTTTTTCCCTGCCAATGTCAGTCGGCTTGTAATAAATCTTTGTTTTCAAATTCTCGGGCAAATATTGTTGTTCAATAAAATGACCGGGAAACTCGTGACTATATTTATACTCACCGCCATAACCGAGATCCTCCATTAATTTGGTCGGAGCGTTACGAATGTGAAGAGGAACAGGTAGATTGGGCAAATTTCTCACATCAGCCCAGGCATCTTCTATTGCTTTATATGAAGCATTGCTTTTAGGACATGAGGCAAGATACGTTGCAGTTTGTGCTAAGATAATTCGAGCTTCAGGCATTCCAATATAATCAATTGCTGTAAAGCAGGAAGTCGCCAAAGTAAGCGCATAAGGATCGGCGTTGCCGATATCTTCCGAAGCAAGCACAATCATGCGGCGCGCGATAAATTTCGGGTCTTCACCGCCATCTAACATACGCGCCATCCAATAAATCGCGGCATCAGGATCGCTTCCGCGAACACTTTTTATAAATGCAGAAATAATATCGTAGTGCTGTTCGCCGTCTTTATCATAAAGCGTGAATTTTCGCTGGAAAGCTTCTTCGATTTTCTTTTTTGGAATAAGCACAGAACCATCCGGGTTTGGCTTGGTTAATCGGAGAGCATTTTCCAATCCGTTTAACAATTTGCGCGCATCACCGCCGGAAAGCAACATTAGGAATTCTCTATCGGCAATTTCAATTTTGCGCTTTGATAAAATTTCATCCGCCGAAAGCGCATGATCAAGAATTTTATTCAACGCCTCTCTTCCCAACGATTCCATTACATAAACCTGACAGCGTGAAAGTAGCGGCGATATAATTTCAAACGATGGATTTTCAGTAGTTGCGCCGATCAATGTTATTAAACCTTCTTCAACAGAATGCAATAGCGCATCTTGTTGTGCTTTGTTAAAACGATGAATTTCATCAATAAATAAAATAGTTTTCTTACCGAGTTTCTTGCTCTTTCCTGCACGTGCTATAATGTCACGAACATCCTTTACACCCGCCGCTACTGCGCTGAGCTGATAAAATTCTGCCTGCACATGTTTGGCAGCAAGTCGTGCAAGTGTGGTTTTACCAACACCTGGTGGTCCCCAGAAAATTAGAGAAGCAATCTCGCCTTTCTCAAGCATTAATCTAAGCGGCTTATCTGCTTGTGTAAGATGATCTTGCCCGACAAACTCATCAAG
>JBBIII010000027.1:0-27467 GCA_037446575.1 Ignavibacteriales bacterium | reverse complement strand
CTTGCTTTAATTATAAGTTTCTATTAAACTTCCATTTGTAAAATGGGAATGATTATATATATGGAGACGGGATGGAACAGCAAACGCTAAGTATTTTAATAGTTGATGATGAACCTACGTATCGATTGATCCTTGCACAAACACTTCAAGGATGCGGTCATAAAATTGAACCCTGTGAAAATGGCGATAGCGCCATCGAATTACTTAAAAAGAATAAATATGATATTGTTTTATTAGACTATAAAATGCCAGGCACTAGCGGAATTAATGTGCTACAGTGGATGTACGGGATGAAATTAGATATTCCAGTAATCATCATTACAGGATATGGTTCAGAAGAGATTGCGCTCGAAGCATGGAAATGGGGCGCAAAAGATTACTTTGTTAAGGGGAAATCAGACATGTCGCAACTTCCTGCTCTCGTGCTTAAAGTGCATAAACAAGTAACCTCTGAAAAACAGCGAAAGTAATAAAATTTCTATAGCGTAAATTCTTTACATAAATAATGTAACTTAAGCATCTCAAAAATTTTTCTATTCCCACTTTTTCAATGCAATCGCTAAAAATTTTAATAGTAGACGATGATCGAATATATAACACTCTTTTAAAAAAGGTATTATCAAATAACAATAATGTCTCTGTTTGTTATTCGGGAGAAGATGCTGTTAATATTTTACAAAAGGAGGCGTACGATTTGGTTCTGCTCGATTACAAATTAGGCCAAGTAAGTGGAGTCGATATTTTAAAATGGATTTGTTATACTAAACTACAACTGCCGGTTATTTTAATAACAGCTTTTGGTTCTGAAGACGTAGCACTGGAAGCCTGGAAGTGGAGAGCGCAAAATTATTTGCTCAAAGGAGTTACAGAAATTACTGAAATACCAAAATTGGTATATGATACATATAAAAAGTGGGCGTTAGACTCAAGCAAATGAAAGTATCTGAATGTATTTTTTGATTTAAATATTTAGAGACCTCATAATAATTATTTTAATAGCTTTTCATTTAGTTTTGCATAAAAGTAAACATTGTATTCATAAATGATAAGTTAGAACAAATATCCAAATAACATGATAGGCAAGCTTTGTATGATGTGATGGTAAATTTGTAAAGTTGCTTTCCTCGTTAGTAAGTTGTACAATTAAGTAATAAAAAATATGACAACCACTTCTTTACATATTTTAATTGCTGATGACGATTACACGTATTGCTTAATGCTTAAAAAAGCGATTACAAATAGAGGCCACTTTGTTGAAATAGCAACATCGGGGGAAGAGGCGTTTAAAAAACTTGAAAGTGAAATTAAATTTGATGCAGTTCTCCTCGACTATAAAATGGAAGGAATAAATGGTATAAATGTGCTTCAATGGATGTACTCAAAAAAAATTTCTATTCCTGTAATTTTAATTACCGCCTATGGAGATGAAGAAATTTTTGAAGAGGCGTTTAAATGGGGAGCATTAGAATATTTTATTAAGGGTGAAATGGATATAGTGAGATTGCCAATCTTAGTAGAACAAGTCTTCCATAAACATCAAAAACGGAAATTCCCTAATTCCTAATTCGACTGTTCCAGTAAAACGAATAGATCTAAAAAAAAGTCCGATGACTATCGATGTTGTATCTTACCGAATAATAATACCGGCTTGTAAATTTGTAGAAATGATGTAACTCAATCGCCAAACTTATTTTGATTGCATCAAATGCTTTCATGTAAGCTGTAAAAAACCTCAATAAAATTGATGATTTCTAAAATCTATAAAAGTAGAACAATCTGGTATAATATTTGGTCAATAATTATATATAGTGTTTTAATAAATGGATAAAAGGAAATATCATGATTATTGGATTAATAATTATTGGCTATTTAATTGGCTTAGGTATGTTGATCCGTTTCTTTAAAGTTGTCCATCAGTGGGATGAAGAAATTGAAATGATAACTGGAAAATCACTGAATGATGATAACGATGTTATGACTAAAGCCGCTTAAAGAGTTATTTCTGCACTCTAATAAGATTTGCAATGCCAGCGAAGAAAAAGATTAGGTTAGCAAGCCACGCAGTAAATAGGGGATTGAGGTCTCCATTATAACCAAAAACCTGACTAGCTTTCATAAAACCCAAATATATAAAAGTTACAGAAGTAGCAATTCCAAATCCGAGCGCTGCTCCTGTGCGAGGTCTGTTTGTAGCAAAAGGAACGCCAAATAAAATCATAATAATGCTTGCAAATGGAAAAGCAAGTTTAAAATGATATTCTACTAACCATCGCGAGACATCTTGCCCTGCTTTTTTCTGGTTTTCAATAAACTCTTTAAGATCTGTATAATCCATCTCGTCGGGTGTTCTTTGTTTTTTTTCTATGTCTTCAGGCGTTAATGCAAGTTTCCCTATTTTCAGAGAATCAAAATTGAAAAGCGATTGAGTTGTGTCTTTAAAATTACGAACCGTTCCATTAATTAAAATCCAAGAACCTTTATTTTTTAATTCATCGTTAGTTTGTTTCCATTGCATTTGAAATGCATCAAACCTACGCCTTAGTATTGTCATATCGTATTCGTCAAAATCTTGGATGCTTACCTGTCGTGCGTTCTTTTCTTGGATATCGTAATAGTTTATTGAAACAATTCTTCTTTTCCCTTCTTGAAAGAGAATGTTATATCTTACAGCAGATGTTGATGACATACGATTTAAGTGCGTACGTTCGATGTAAAATTTATTTTGGTTGGCATAAGGGACTGCCCATCCATTTAAATAAATTGATATGGCACAAATTATTAATGTAACTGTTAGAAAAGGAATCATCAGGCGATATAAACTTACGCCGCTGGATTTGATTGCGGCTAATTCGTTCTGGCTTGATAATCTGCCCGTAACAAACAACGCCGCAAGTAGCACTGCGACTGGAATCATTAATTTGATAATTTCGGGTATAGATGAAATATAATATTCAGCTATTATTTTTGACTGAACATTCGCATCGATAAAGTCGTCCAGTTTTTCCATCATATCGATAATTACAAAAATAAAAATGAATGCAAGCAAGCTGAAAATAAACGAGAGAGTAAACTGGCGAATTATATATCGATCAAGAATTTTCAAGATCCCTCCTGTTTTGGCAATTCTGAACGCCAAGATTTAGGAATGAATCGGCTATAATCAGACCAATTAATTGTTAAATTTTCTTTTGCTGTCCTATATGTTAGGTATAATCCCATAAATCCTAAAACGATGTTAGCGACCCACATTCCTAACCACGGATCTATAAATCCGCGATCTGCAAGGTTTTCTCCCCCTTTTAAACACGCCCAATAAAACACAAAAAAACCTAAGCTCAAGCTTGCACTCATGCCAAATGTGCCTCGCCGCGACATAATGCCAAGCGGCGCTCCAACAAAAACAAATACAATACAAGCGAAAGGAATCGAAAATTTTTTGTGCACTTCAACTAAATATTGTCTTATACTGCGTTCGTAAATATTGATCATAAAAAGTTGAGAGCGCATGTTTTGCATCAACGATGGATCATGTCTCAGCTTCTCTTTAAATATTTCATCCGTTGATAAGTTCGCAATATTTGTATTATATATTTCAGATGGTTCTGCCGCCGATTTTGCAATATCAAGTATATCGAATCCTTTTTTCCCGAGAGTCTCTAAAAATTTTCTTTCTAAATTTTGCTGTAAAGCCCCGATGCTATCTATTTTAGCCAGCATAGTTTGTACATCCATTTCACGGTCGCCGCGCGAAATGTCGGTTTCACGCGAACGCTGGAAATTAAATCCTTCCGCTTCCATTGCAATTCGGTGTTTTGTAAAGCGTATAATTCGATATTGATTTTTCATTTGGTTGTTGACTTGATGAATTTCACCATCATACAAATCCATTATTAACTTACGATAATCCGCCGAAAATGAAATTGTTCCTCTATGTGCCGTTATTGTTGCTGTCATCATAGGTTTAGAGTAATCTACAATTGTAACGCCTTCGAGATCGTTTGAATGTTCAAATGTTTTTCTGACTAAAATACTGTGCCCTTGTAAAAGTTGAACAAACATACCCGGAACAAGCGTTAAAGTCGGTTTTTTCCGTGAAATGTCGCTTGTAAGAATTTTAGTCCGATGGTTGGCATCGGGCAAAATATCGTTATTGAAACTGATTAACAACAGGCAAACAATTATTGAGGCGATAATTATAGGGGCAAGCATCCTGTATATACTGATTCCAGCGGCTCGCATTGCTGTTATTTGATTGGTTGAAGCTAATCCTCCAAATGCCATTAGAGTTGCAACTAGTACGCCCATTGGCACGGCTAAAACAAGCATCCATGCAAGGTTCAGAGAAATTAATTCTGCAATAACTAATGCGCTTAAACCTTTGCCTGTAAGCTGATCTAAATACTTCATTAAGAATTGGAGAAGAAAAATCAGCATCAAAAGAATTACTGAAAAAACAAACGGTCCTATATGTACGCGCAGTATATGACGCCAAAGTATAAACATACATAAAATATAACGAGAATGTACACACTTTACAACATATTGCCTTTGCCATTGATGGTAACTATATTTCTATGTTGATGAATTGCTTGGGAAATAAAACAGAAGGTTTAGAGAGGTATTTGAATGGCGTTGGAATTTAATTTCGTTGATAATGTGGCGCAATTTGTAAAGACTCAAGTAATGCAAATTATTGCGTCAGATAAAGACAATATAATAAAACAGAGGATTGAAGAAGCAATCGAAATCGCATTTCAGCAGTTGCATATTGAAGAGCAAAATTTAATTAATACTTGTAAGCGGCAAAATTTATATTTGCAGCTTGTTAATTATCTGCATAATGAATATTCGTCTGCTTATGATATGCGCACGATGATTATTCGGACATGCGAATTAATTCCAAAATATACGGAAGCGGATTTAGCGAGCATCTATCTTTATAACGAACAGCAAAATTCTCTAATTAATGGCGCTCAACCGTATTTAGGCAGACTTAATATCAATTTATTCAATCTAAAGAGAAATGTAAGCCCTATTGCCGAAAAATGTTTTAAAGAAAGAGCGCCTGTAATAGTTAATGATTGGTCGATTGTTAACTTTATTGATCTTAGGGATGACGCAGAAATTAAATCTACTTTTGTCGCTCCGATAATAATATCGCATAAAATCATCGGAGTGTTACAAATTGACCACACGAAAAATATCCATCGTTTTGCTGACGATGAAATTGATTTTTATAAGTTGATTTGTGAAAAAATCTCAAGCGCAATAATAAATATTAACTTGTTCTCAAAAAAAGGAAGTGACGAAAAAGATAGCGACAGAATAGATGAAAGCTATTATCAGATTTATGAAGATATTCCAATTGGATTATTCCGCAGTCAACCCGACGGTATGTTATTAAAGGTCAATAATGCTATGGTGCAAATTCTTGGTTATCCGGATAGAAAAACATTGTTAGACACAAATGCTTCGCGTCTTTATGCCGATCCGCAAGAACGCATAAAGTGGCAAGCTATGGTAGAAACTTATGGGGTCGAAAGAGAAACCGAAGTTTGTCTTCGCCGATACGATGGAACCTATGTGTGGGTACAACACAGTTCGCGCGTAACAAGAGGGGCAGATGGTAAAATTCTTTATTATAATGGCGCTATAATAGATATTTCGGAAAGAATGCGCGCAGAGACGCAAATACATGAAGCGGTAAAAGAAAAAGAAGTGCTATTAAAAGAAATTCATCATCGAGTAAAAAATAATCTTCAAATTATTTCAAGTCTATTGAATCTTCAATCCGATTATTTACGCGATCCATACGATAAAGAAATGTTTAAGCAAAGCCAGAATCGGGTTAAAGCAATGGCGTTGTTGCATGAAAAACTATATCAATCTCCCGAATTAACAAGAATAGACTTTGATGAATATCTGCGTTCGCTTATGCCAACGCTCTTTCAATCATACAAAACTACAATGGCAGAAATTGAATGCATCATAGAAACAGATGGAATGCTTTTAGATATTGACACAGCAATACCTTGCGGATTAATTGTAGGCGAGTTAGTTGCAAACTCCTTAAAGCATGCATTCCCACAAGGTAAAACTGGTTCAATAAATGTTGGATTAAAACATATCGATGACCGAACTCTTCAACTAAGCGTTCAGGATGATGGAATAGGCATGGATAAAAATGTTATGGAGATTTCAAACGCCGTTCCAATGGGATGGGAATTAATTAATATGTTATCCGAACAATTAGGCGGGAAAATCGAGATAGAAAATCAAAAGGGAACACGCGTAAGAATAATTTTTAAAGAAAGAAATCAAAAAGAAGGAATTCAAAACCAATGGCAAATCCCAAAATTTTAATAGTTGAAGATGAAAGTATTGTAGCAAAAGATCTTCAAAAGCGTTTAATAAATCTGGGTTATGATGTAATAGGCATTGCACTTACTGCCGAAGAAGCAATTAAGATGGCTAATTCAAATCTTCCTGATTTGGTTTTAATGGATGTAAGATTAAAAGGTGAAATGGATGGTATAGAAGCCGCTTCTGTTTTTAGATTTCAATATGGAATTGCTGTGATTTATTTAAGCGCTTACGCAGATAATGATACGCTAAAAAGAGCAAGCAAAACAGAACCATTCGGATACATACTTAAACCTTTTGAAGAACGAGAATTGCATACAACTATCGAAATGGCTTTTTATAGAAGAGAGTTAGAAAGAAGATTCAAAGAAAATGAAACGTGGTATGGGACTACACTAAGGAGCATTGGAGAAGCGGTAATTGCGACAGATAAAACGGGAATAATTAAATTCATGAATACAGCCGCTGAGAATTTAACCGGTTGGAAAATGAGTGAAGTTCTTGGCGAAGAATTGCTAAAAGTTTTCAGAACTACGGAGCAACTTGCAAAACCTAATTTTTCAAATCCAGTTGATAAAATACTTAAGAATAAAATAACGGCAGTATTGAAAGCGCATGCCACACTTATTTCTCGCGATGGCAAAGAAATACCTATTGATGAAAGCGCTTCACCTATAAAAGATGAACTTGGAAATATTGTAGGCGTTGTTCTTGTTTTCCAAGATGTATCCGAGCGGAAACGTGTACAGGAAGCTCTTAAAACTTCACAAGAATACGCACAATCTATTATAGATAGTTCTATGGATATGGTAATTGCCGTCGATTTAGATAGAAAAATAATCGAATTCAATCAAGCCGCGGAAGCAACTTTTGGTTATAAGAAAGAAGAAGTGCTTGGCAAACATATCAATTTGCTATATGCGGATCCTGAAGCTGGAGCGCAAGTTAATAAAAGAGTCAACGAATATGGGATAGAAGTTACCGAAGTATGGAATAAGAGAAAAAATGGCGAAACTTTTCCTTGCCTTCTTTCTTCTGCTGTTTTGAAAAATTCACGTGGTGAAAAAATCGGTTTTATGGGTATGTCTCGTGATATTACTACGCTAAAATATGCCGAAGAAAAATTAAAATCTGCCGAGGAATATGCCCAAAGCACAATTAACTGTTCACTCGATATGATTATAGCTTCCGATAAAAACCGGAATATTATAGAATTCAATAACGCTGCAGTTGAAACATTCGGATATAAAGCAAGCGAAGTGTTAGGCAAGCATATCAGCATTCTCTATGCCGATCCATCAGAAGGAAACAAAGTGCACAAAATTACTATCGAGGAAGGCAGATGTGTACAAGAAATTACAAATAAAAGAAAAAATGGCGAGCTATTCCAAAGTTTGTTATCCTCTTCAGTATTACGTAATTCTAATGGTGAAATGATTGGAGTTATGGGAGTATCGCGCGATATTACTGAGAAAAAGAAATCTGAACAAGCTCTGCGTGAAAGCGAAGAAAGATACCGCACTTTAGTTGAGCTTTCACCCGATCCAATCATCGTTCATGTTGCGGGAAAAGTAGTGTTTGTTAATACCGCCGCTGTGCAAATATTTGCGGCTTCCTCGATTGAAAAACTTCTCGGTCGTCCGATTATGGATTTTGTACATCCAGATTTTAGATTGATAGTAAAAGAAAGAGTGCAAAAAATGCTTCAGGGCGAAAACATTCCAAGAATGGAAGAAAAATTTGTTCGTCTCGATGGAACTTTATTTGAAGCCGAAGTGGCTGCAATGCAATTTAGCTGGCAAGGAAAAAAAGCTATTCAAGTTGTTTTGCGCGATATTACAGAGCGTAGAAAAGCCGAACAAGCCATTAGAGGTTCGGAAGCTAAATATAGAACATTAATCGAGAATGTGCTTGATGGCGTATATCAAACAACACCAGACGGCGAAATTCTTACTGCTAACCCGGCATTAGCAAGAATGCTCGGATACGAATCGGAAACCGATATGTTGTTATTAAATATGGAGAGAGACCTATATGTTAATTCGGAAGAAAGAAGAGAATATTTAAAACGTCTGAATAAAGGCCAACGGATTAAAAATGCAGAATTCAAGCTTAAACGCAAGGATGGGCAAACAATTGCCGTACTTGAAAATGCACACGTTGTAAGAAATAAGTTCGACGATATTCTCTATTATGAAGGAACTATAACAGATGTAACTGAACTCAAGTCGGCTCAAGAAGCTTTGCGGATAAGTGAAGAAAAATTTCGGGCTTTTATTGAGCATAGTAACGAAGCAATTTGGTGCTTCGAACCACCCAGTCCTATGTCTATTAATTTATCTGAAGAAAGACAAATTCAATATCTTATGGAAAAAGGAAGTCTGACGGAGTGTAATGACACGATGGCGAGAATGTATGGGCTCGAAAAAACTGAACAACTTCTCGGAGCAAAAGTAAAAGATTTTCTTTTTTCATCCGACCCTAATTATATCGAATATTTAAGACTATTTATCAGATCAAATTATAAAATAATAAATGCCGAAACACATGAGTTGGATAATACCGGTAGAATTAAATATTTCTTAAATAATATGATAGGCATTGTAGAGGGAGATAAACTTATTCGCGTGTGGGGGACAAAACGCGACATTACGCTCGAAAAACAAGCCGATGAACGCCTACATGAAAGTGAAGAGAACTTCAGAATGTTAACCGAGACAGTCGGTTGTGCCATATTTATTTATTCAAGCGAAAAATTCTGCTATGTTAATCCTGCCGCGGAACAAATCTCTGGATACACAAGAGAAGAACTGCTTAATAATGAAGTTGTGTGCTTTATTCATCCAGATTATAAAGATATGGTGCGTGAAAAAGTTCTTGCAAGGTTAAGCGGAGATAATAAGATTTCACGGTATGAGATAAAAATAATAACAAAAAGCGGCGAGGTGCGTTGGTTAGATATTACCGCAAGCACAACTCGATATAATGGAAAATTCGCAGGACTGGCTACAGCTTTTGATGTTACTGAACAGAAACGTGCGCGCATGGCTGAAGATATTGTTTATAAAATAGCAGAGGCGCAAGAAAATATTAAATCGTTGGATCTATTATTTAAAGAAGCTCATAAATTGATACAGGAAGCGATGCCGGCAAAGAATTTTTACGTAGCGCTTTATGATAAAGACCGTAACATGATAAGTTTTCCGTATTTCGTAGATGAAATTGATAAACCAGACCCACAGCGAAAAATGGGAAAAGGATTGACGGAATATGTGATTAGGTCGGGTAAATCATTATTATGCACCCCGGAAGTTGATTCCGAGTTAAGAAAAAAAGGTGAAATCGAATTGGTCGGAGTGGAATCAAAAATTTGGCTGGGAGTGCCTATTATTTTAGCCGATCAGGTTGTCGGTATTCTTGCCGTTCAAGATTATTCCGATGTCAATCGATATGGATTTGAACATCAACGATTATTGGAATTTGTTTCAGTGCAAATAGCTAAAGCAATAGAAAGAAAGCGAAATTATGATAAGCTAAAAGTATATGAAGAAAACTATCGTGAACTTGTCGAAAATAATCCGTTGCCGCAATTTACAGCAGATATAGATGGCAGAATTATAGCTTGCAATTCTGCTTTCCAAAATATATTTGGATTAAATAATTATGACGATAACATAACCTCAAAAATAAACATTCTTGGTAAAAATGAAAAAATACGAAATGAACTAAAAAATAAACTTAAAAAGAAAAACATTCTAAATAACAACATTATTAAGATCGAAACAAATCAAGGTAAGATTATATCGGTAATTGCTGATCTTACTGTTGTTAAAGATGAAAAAGGTGAATTAGTAAAAATCACAGGCGTGGTTTTTCCAAAAAAATAAAATCAACATTTTATTTAAGGAAAGAATTGATTGGCGCGAAAATATAAAAATATTAACAAGGAACAATCGCGGTTAAAAAATTTATATGAATATAATATCCTAGACACGCCGCCGGAAGAAGAATTTGATGTATTGAGTAAATTAGCAATTCAAATCTTCAATGTTAAATATGCTCTTATCACTTTTGTAGATTCTGATAGGATATGGATAAAGTCCAAAGTTGGGTTAGACCTAAAGGAAATGCCTCGTGAACAATGCTTTTGTTCCCAAACTATAAAACAAAATAGAGTGTTTCAGGTAGCGAATGTTCGGCAAAGAAAGCAATTCAATGTATTTAAAGATATATCAAAAAATATAAAGATTTCTTTTTACGCCGGCTATCCGCTAATTAGCGCAGAAGGGAAGGCGCTTGGCGCAATTTGTATTTTAGATGACAAGCCGCGTTCATTAACAAAATCAGAAAAACAAATTCTTAAGAATTTAAGCCAACTTGTGGCGGCGCAGTTAACATTGCATAAGAATGTAACTAACTTAAAAAGAACAATAAAAGAAAAGAATGAAATTGCGAAAGAGCTTAGAGAAAGACGCAAACAATTTGATTATATTATTGAATCGGCTATCGAGTTAATATATAGGGCGGATAAGAATGGGTGTATAACTTATTTTAATCCAGCCGCAACTAAGTTGTTAAAATATGAAAAAGATGAATTGATAGGTCATCACTATTTAGAGCTTGTCCACCCCGATTATCGTAATTCGGTACGAAGATTTTATTTTGTGCAATATGCTAAGCGCGAAGTTACATCCTACAATGAGGTTCCTGCAGTTACTAAGGACGGAAAAATAGTGTGGTTAGGGCAGAATGTATATCTTCAAATTCATAATGGCGAGTTAACGGGATTTTTTACCGTCGCCAGAGATATAACTGAGCGTAAAAAAGCCGATACGGCATTGCAGACAAGCGAAAAACGCTTCAGAAATTTATTTGAAAATAATCCTTTACCATCTTGGATATTAGATATCGATACAATGAAATTTCTTGAAGTCAATAACGCCGCCCAGAAATATTATGGTTATACTCGAGATGAATTCCTAAACATGACAATTTTTGATATAAGACCACAAGAGGAGATCAAAAATATAGATGTAGCAATACAAGACGTTAAATTAAAAGAATTCAGTACAATGCAATCGAGACATCGTTTAAAGGATGGAACTCTTATTGATGTGTTTATAACATGGAATAAGTTTGTCTACGATACCCGACTTGCAGTTTTTGTTACGGCGCAAGATATAACGGAATCAAAAAGAGTGCAGGAAAAATTACAACAAGCAAAAGAAGCCGCCGAAATTGCAAATAAAGCCAAAAGTGAATTTCTTGACAATATGAGTCACGAAATTCGCACTCCGATGAATGGGATTATTGGAACTATAGAACTTCTGATTGGCACAAATCTATCTCAAGAACAAAAAGAATATATAGATACAATTCGGCAAAGCGGCGAAGCGTTGATGAATATTATTAATGATATTTTAGATCTCTCAAAAATTGAATCGAAAAAAATTGAATTAAAAGCGCATCCATTTCGTTTGGATAGTGGAATAGAAGAAATATTCGAGCTATTTGCAATCCAAGCCGAGCAAAAGGGGATTGAACTTATCTATAGGATAGAATATGGAACGCCCGAAGTTATATCGATAGATGCGACTTGGTTAAGACAAATAATGGTAAATATTATCGGTAATGCTTTAAAATTTACTAACCGCGGGGAAGTTGAAATAGCAATAAAGAAAATATCTGAAGAAAACGAAGAACTTGAGCTACTTTTTTCTATACGCGATACAGGGATCGGAATTCCGGCAGAACATATCGATAAACTCTTTAAACCTTTTTCTCAAATAGATACTTCTTCAACGCGCAAGCATGGAGGAACAGGTCTTGGTTTGGTAATTTGCGCGCGTGCTGTGGAATTACTACAAGGTAAAATTTGGGTTGTTAGCGAATTGGACAAAGGCAGTACCTTTTATTTTTCAGTTAAATGTAAAACAGTAAAAAATAATATAGACAAGAAAGAATTGTTTCCTAAATTAACAGAAAAACCGATAGAGTTGCTAATTATTGATGATAACCAGACTTTTCTTGACAATTTAGAAAAGACCATGATAAAATGGGGATTTTCGGTATCTACAGTGTCATCAATCGAAACTGGGACTGAATTAATTAAAAGTGGAAAGAATTTCGAAATAATTATAGCCGAAAACACATCGCCAAATTATTATGGTTTTAAATTTTGGGAAATTTGCACAAAAGAATTACAAAATTATAAACAAAAATACATATTACTTACTTCGAAAATAAAATCTAAACCGGAGTTTATTCCTAACGATCCAAATATAAAAACAATACAGAAACCAGTTAGATTTAATTTACTGTATAGCAATCTTTTTGCGCTTATTCATAATAATTTACCAAACACTTCTAATTTAGATGAATCTATGGATAAACAAATAAACGTTATACTGCCATCTATTAGATTGTTGATTGCTGAGGATAATCTGATAAATCAAAAACTTATTGTCAGAATTCTAAAAAACCTTGGACAAGTAGGGGATGTTGTTGATAATGGATTAGAAGCATTAAACGCAATGCGCAATAAAAATTATGATATAATATTGATGGATATACAAATGCCCGAGATGGATGGCCTCGAAGTAACAAGAAGGATTCGTAAAGAAATTTCTGCAGAAAGACAGCCAATAATAATAGCCATGACGGCGCATTCGCTTCATGGCGACAAAGAAAAGTGTCTCGAAGCGGGTATGAATGATTATCTAAGCAAACCAATATTGATTGATGAAGTAAAACGAATGTTGCAAAAGTGGATTGAAATAATTCGCAATAAAAACTAATTAAGGAGAATTATGTTGACGCAAGATGAATTCGCAAATAATTCGTTGTATGAACGATTGAATGAATTGGAGAAAGAAACAGACCCAGAGTTTGTTATAGAGTTAATCAATATTTATATGAGCGAAACACCCAAACAGATTGAAAAAATAGCAAATGCTATAAAAGAAAAAGATCACATAGCGCTTAAAATCTCGGCGCATACGCTAAAGGGGAGCAGTCTAAATTTAGGAGCAAAGCAATTGGGCGCATTATGTTTTAAACTTGAAGAAATTGGAAAATATAATCGAGAAATCACTGAGGAAATAAGCATTAGCGGAATTGAACAAGAATTTAATAAAGTGGTTGGAGCTCTCAACTCATATAAAGGGAACTTGTAACAAGTATATTGAGTGAAATATGATAAATACTTGCAATTACACCGACTTTTAGCTAATTTTTTTAAAGATTGAAAAAGATAATATTCGAAAAAAGGTTAATTGAAATGGTAAAATATTTTAAGTTTCATTATCACCCAACTACCTTGGAGTTGTATCGAACACTTGTGACCTACTAAATAGTAAAAAAAATTTTAGTTCAAATTGACACAAGTGGCCTCTTTGAAAAATAATTTATATAATCTGGTCAAATGGTGTAGTGTAATAATCGTTTTACATGCGCTTTGTTTTAGCTCAATATCTATAGCAAAAGCGCTGAGTGTAGGAGCGAATATTAACGCTTCACAACTTTCATTCGTTGCCGATTCTATAATTAGTCAACAAGTAACTACAGGCAAATTAACACGCAGAGCAAAAGCCGCGCAAACACGAAGCATTGTACATAAAAAGGAAGAAGTTGCTAAGAAAGATACCGTCATACTCACATTAGATGCGATTAAAGCTTTAGCCAGAGATTCATCAGCCCGGATTGAACAATTTCAACATGTCCGCAGGGATAAATATATTGAAGATGGAAAATATCATAAAACGCATCCGATGTATTTACCGGAACCAGACATTATAAAATTACAGACAAATTTAGACTCAACTAAGTGGTCATATAGGTTAAGAAGAGTATTAGATGATTTTGATATCCGTATCCCGACGGATCTTGAATTAGAAGATTATAGTGCGCTTAGATTAAATCAAACAATCAGATATAATTGGGAGTCGCTATCTCAATTTTACGAATTGCCCGGTGAAACTAAAACTACATTAGGCGATGTATTAGGTAAGATTACTAAAATTGAAATTCCGGTGCCTAAAAATCCGATTTTCAGTATTTTCGGTCCGAGCAGAATATTGATGATTATCAATGGCGCTATTACAATACATGCAGGTTTTCGCCACACTAAATCGGATTTGGCAACTTCAAGTCCGCTCGGACAAAGCCGCAGTGAGCCTGACTTTAAGCAGGAAATCTCTGTTAATGTAAAAGGAGAAATTGGAGATAAGTTAAAAATTAATGCTGACTGGAATACTCAACGAACCTTTGAATATGAAAATCAGTTGCATGTAAAGTATCAAGGTTATGAAGATGAAATTGTGCAAAGCATTGAAGCCGGGAATGTGTCGCTTCCGACGAGGTCATCTTTTTACAACGGTGGTTCAGCTTTATTCGGTATAAAAGCGCAGTTTCAATTTGGTCCATTAAACTTAACCACAGTAGCCACGCAAAAGAAAGGCGAAATAAAGCAGCTATCTGTAAGCGGCGGAGCGCAATCTTCTCCATTTGAAATACGCCCTACAGCTTTCGCTGATAATCATTTTTTTATAGATGAATCTTATATAAATATTTATGAGCAAATGTTCCAAACCCCACGATATCCTATTGACTCAATGGTTATTAGCGAAATTGAAGTATGGGTAAAAAATACCACAACGCCTGACGAACGTGACAGAACAGTTAATGCTTATATCGACCAGTCGTTAGTTCTTGAAAAACAAAACGACTCAACTGCAAGAAATTCAGACCCAACCCTGGAAAGTGGAGTTTTAGAAAAAGGGAGGTTTAGAAAATTAGAACAATCGGAATACGAACTCGACTCTGAAGCTGGAATTCTTACACTTAGAAGCGGAATACGCGATGATCAGTCTGTTGCTGTGAGTTATACCGCAAAACATGCGAATGGAAAATTAAAGGTAGTAGGTAACTTTGGCGATCGTACACCGGCTGGTGAAAAATTGATTTTGAAACTTGTTCGTCCGCCTGCTTTGAACCCAACAATGAAAAAAGCATGGAAACTTAAACTTAAGAATCGGTATTTGCTCGGTGGACGCGACATTGATATAAATTCTCTTGAGTTTAATATCGAATATAAACTCTCTGGGCAAGAACCAGTTAGAGAAGTATTTCAAAATATAGGATTACTTGAAATTTTTGGTTTAGATAGATTAACAAATAATCAATTAGCAGGGCCTGATAAAGTATTTGATGTTATTGAAGGAATAACAATTGATAGCAGACGAGGAGAAATCATCTTTCCTACAATCGAACCTTTTAGCTATAATAGCATTGCTAAGTATTTG
Source organism: Ignavibacteriales bacterium (assembly GCA_037446575.1). Lineage (GTDB taxonomy): Bacteria > Bacteroidota > Ignavibacteria > UBA10030 > UBA10030 > JBBIII01. The sequence continues at coordinate 11,802 of JBBIII010000027.1, read as the reverse complement.
CGATTACGTGGGATGGCCGAAGATTCAATAAAAATAATTGCCGACTCTCTATCGTTTCAAGCAATTTATGATACAAGTGTCTACGTCGCAACTAATGATGTAAAAAATCGTTTCTTTTTCAGAGGTAAATTGACAGCGGCGAGAGCAAGCGAAATAAGAATTCCAACTTTTAATATTGTTGAAGGAAGTATCGAAGTTTATTCTGGCGGGCAAAGATTAACGCCAAATGTCGATTACACAGTCGATTATATTTCTAATAAAGTAATAATAAAAAATCAGGCGTATTTAGTTGCCGGCAGAGATATTCAAGTTAAGTACGAAGCAAATGATTTGTTTCAACTTGCTTCAAAATCTCTAATCGGCATACGTGGCGATATTGATCTCGGTAAGAGCTCATCTCTCGGTTTTACATTGCTTAATTATAGCCAGCAATCACTTAGCGATAAGATTCGAATTGGCGAGGAACCCATCAGTAACACAATATTAGGTATTGACGGCAATACAATGTTCGAGACCCCTTGGCTTACAAAAGCGCTAAACTATTTGCCTGGAGTAAAGACAACCGCCCAATCGCATGTTTCTATAGGCGGTGAATTGGCTTATATTCTACCTAATCCAAATACACGCACAAGTCCAATTTCAGGTGATGGCGATAAAGGCGTAGCATATATAGATGATTTTGAAGGAGCGCGACAAACAATTCCGCTTGGAACAGCTTACGCCGCTTGGAAAGATGCAAGTTCACCGTGGTTTATTCCTGATTTGGATTTATTTGATCCAAAAGAACCCATTGTACCCACAAACGAAAATCTTATTTGGAGCGGAAAAATTCTTGCAGATAGTATTAAGATGAATTACAAAGGACGTGCTAGTTGGTTTAATATTGTTCCAACGGATTTATCGGTTTATTCTATTTGGGATGAAGACAAAAAGAGCGTGGCACAGGGAGAAGGACAAATAACATCATTAGATTTTTATTTCCGCCCGGCAGAACGAGGAGCTTTTAACTATGCCATTAATAATGATTCACTTGAAAACACTATCGGACTTGGAAAAACAGCGCCGAATTCACATAGAAAAGCTTGGGCGGGTATTCAAAGATTATTAAGTGCATCAACTACCGATCTTATTCGCGATAATATCAGCTACATAGAATTTTGGATAAATATAGTTGGCGGACAAGATAATTTAGCAAAGCTTTATATTGACCTTGGTTATATCAGCGAGGATGTTATACCAAATAGACAATTAAATACTGAAGACGGATTAGATAATCCGAGTCGTACGCCGCGTGGTATTTTAAATCCTAAATATGATTGGGGTTTAGATACTATGGATAATGCAACTGAACAAAAATATTACTCCGAAAATGGGTTCCTGAAAAGATATCCGCAATTTTCAGCAGACCCATCGGGCGATAACTGGAAAAGATTGCCCACTGGAAGAATATTGAGTATCGGAAACGCTGCAGATTACGATGGTGTAAATGGAACGGAAGGCAATTATCAAAGTGAAGAAGGACAAATGCCGGATAGTGAAGATTTGAATAGAGATAATTCAGTAGATCGGCGCAATGATTACTTTGAATATGAAATTCCATTAGAAGTTAATAGCGAAGGTTTCCAAAAATTTAAAGCGGGAAGCGGAAAAAATAATTGGTATCAACTGCGAATACCGATTTCAGAGTTTGCAAGAAAAATAGGGTCGCCTACTTTTACCAATATTGAGGGCGTTCGATTGTGGGTTACTGGAGCCGATGCGCCAGTATTATTCCGTGTTGTTGATTTTAATCTTGTAGGTAATCAATGGGAAAAAAGAGTAAGGACGGACACCACATACGAAATTACCGTAGTTAATATTGAAGATAACCCTGAATACAAATCCCCGCCAGGTGTAGCCCGACAGAGAGACCGTACACGCCCAGACCAAGAAATTTACGGCAATGAACAATCTTTAAGTCTAATTGTAAAAAAGCTAAGCGATGGCATGTTTAAAGAGGCGGTGAAATATTATAACGCGTCTCGTCCAATCGATATGTTCAATTATCGCACATTAAAAATGTTTGTTCATGGACAAGCTATAGACGATCCGATAAAAGGATATAAAAGATTCAATGACAACGGTTCAAGTGCGACGATGTTTTTACGATTCGGGGATGACACGTCTCACTATTACGAATATAGATCGCCAGTTTTACCGGGATGGATAGGAAATGAGATAGAAATTAAATTTGCCGATCTCACAGCGCTTAAGTCGCTTCGAGTTAGTCCGACAGATATTGTAACGCGCCCGGCGCCCGGCAGTGCATTAGGCGCAACTTATACGGTACATGGAAATCCACGGTTAGATAAAATTCAATTTATTTCTATCGGAATTGAAAATCCTGTAGGCATAGGCGATACAACTATTTCCGGAGAATTGTGGGTGAACGAACTTCGCCTTACAGATGTTGATGATACACCGGGGTGGGCATACAAAGTGAACACATCAATAAAATTTGCTGATATCGGAAATATTGGATTTGCCTATACTGAACGAGATCCGTTTTTCCATGGACTTGAAGAGCGATTCGGTTCACGTAGTACAAGTCGCAATTGGAATTTAACAGCATCATTCAGCGTTACAAAGCTAATTCCTGAATCCTGGAACGGCACAACTATGGAGTTAAGTTATTCTCATTCAGAATCTATGAATAAACCTCGTTATATACCTGGTCAGGATGTTCTTGTAGAAGAAGCGGCGGCGCAAATCCAGAGTGAACTTAATCGAGGTGAACCCGACACTTCTACCTCTAAAAGGCAATATAAAGATGCGAATGAAGTAAGAATGAATTCCGAAGAATTAAGTATTAGCGATAGTTATTCTGCGCAAAATATTCGTCTCAATATTCCGGTTAATACTTGGCTAATTACGGAAACTATTAATAAAATGACATTTAATTATTCTTATAGCAGTGCTCGTCAAAGAAGCCCGACAATAGAGTATTCCGAAACTTGGAATTGGTCAGCTTCCTTTAACTATGGCACGCAATTTAACCCTAATAATTTTTTAACGCCAATTTCCATGGCAAGTAGTTTTTCGTTGCTTCAACCGTGGAAAAATCTAAAATTTTACTATACACCCAAGTCGATTAACTTCCGAGCCACATTAAACCGTAACCAGTCAAAATCTAAAGCAAGAACTGCTACTGTTGAAGCTATGAACCATAATCTTGTTGCGCAAAGAGGTATGGACTTTAATTGGCAATTTTTTGAAGGCGGGCTGCTCGATTTTGGAGTTAATTACAATGTAGCTATTTCGAGTAGTCTATTTCATCTTAATGCAAATAAAGCAGGTAAGTTGCGTTCAATGACAGATATTATGAGCGATTTATTCTTTTATAAGAAATTAATAAATTTTGGAGTAGATCAAACGTATAATCAATCAATGAATTTTAATACAAAAGTAACATCGCCGAAAGTATTTTCTTTAGATAAAATATTTACTCCGAATTTTAGATATTCTGTTGGTTACAATTGGACTAATAATATATCGGCTGGTCCAATAGGAAAAAGCGCGGCTTGGAATTCCAATCCTTCATTTTCATTAGATGTTAACGTTAAACCTATTGCCGCTGCGATTTGGCCCCCCACACCTGCAACTGTTGCTCGGGTAGATACAGGAAGCGAAAAAAAATCGAAGAATCCGTTACAACAACTTGGTTCAATCTCTCGCATCCTCATTAAAACGCCATTTTTTGATTTTGATAAATTTACTTTTAATTTTTCTCAAACAAATTCTTCGCAAAATACCGGCGTTTTTGGTAGCAATGGTTTCCCAAATCTTTTTGCGCGTGTTCCTTTCTTCCAGTCGTCTTTGGCTGAAAACGGGCCGTCAATGTGGTACCAGCTTGGATTAGCTTCAAATCCGAATGGAAGATTGATATTAAAAACTAAAAGCACATTTCCATTTATTACCGGATATACGCAAACAGGAATTCGCGCTGCAAATGCTTCTATTATGGATAATTTTACTCAAAGCAATCAATTATCTATGCAAACATCTAGGCCATTGTGGGAAGGAGCAAATCTACAATTAAATTGGAAAATTGGTTGGTCGTATAATGAAAATATTTCAAGCAATACCGATGCTGAAGGTCGTGTGATACCTAGAACTATCTCAACAAGCGGAGATATTGACCGTTCTTTTATCACATTGCCGCCCGTATTAATTTTTAAAATTTTTGGGACAGGCCTTGAAAAAGTAAATAATAAATTTGAATCGTACAAACAAAAAGAACCTGATGAAACAAAACATATTGCTTTGCTTTCTAAATCTTTTGAAGAGGGACTTGAAGTTTTCCCGTGGTTATCAAAAATAATTGGACCTATGGCTCCTCGCGCCAACTGGTCAATTAGATGGAGCGGTTTAGAAAAATTTAGTATCTTCAAAAACTTTGCGTCAAATGTGTCGTTAGACCATGTGTACACATCCAATTATCGACAGCGGTGGAGAATTGCGCAAACCGGAGAACGCCTTACTGAAAGTCAGACAATTATGTATGGATTTTCGCCGCTAATCGGTATTAATATTGCTTTTAAAGAAATATTAAAAGGTAGCCTAAGTTCAAATGTCCGATTCGGAACAACAACGAACTTTGATTTATCTCCATCTCAACAAAATATTTCAGAAGGGTCAACCACAGATTTTTCAATTACAGCATCATTTAGCCGGCGTGGCTTTGAAATTCCTCTTTTCGGAATTTCACTGGTGAACAATATTGATATATCTTTCAATTATAGCTATTCGCATAATTCGCGTATCACATACAATTTCAAGTCGTTTAAACCAGAAGGATCGCCGTTAGAAGGTTCCAGTCGTACAACAATGGAGCCGCGAATTAGATATACATTGAGCGATAGAGTAACTGCTTCCTTCTATTATCGATATACAAGAATTAAGCCGGATGAAGGTGGTTCAAGAATTCCGGGCTCGACGATAAATGAAGGAGGTTTAGATATCAATGTTTCTATTCGGTAATACAGCAAAATCACACATTGATTATGCCTTATGGATTCGCTAATTTAATTTTTAAAATCTATGACATCTTTAAAGAAAATATTATGGATTGATGACGAAATCGATTTACTGCGTCCTCATTTATTATTGTTAAAACAAAAAGGATATGAGGTTGAAACCGCAACAAACGGAGAAGATGGCATAGAGCTAGTAAAATTAAAAGGTTACGACCTTGTTTTTTTAGATGAGATGATGCCCGGTATAGGAGGACTAGAGACGTTAACTGCAATTAAGGAAATTTCTCCTTCACTTCCTGTAGTTATGGTTACTAAAAGCGAAGCGGAAAGTTTGATGGAAGAAGCTATCGGAAGCAAAATAACTGATTACTTGGTTAAACCTGTTAATCCGAGCCAGATTTTATTGGCTTGTAAAAAAATATTGGAAGCAAAAAAAATATCTGAGCAAGTTGTATCAAGAGATTATATTCAGGAATTTCAAAATATTAGCGCAGTGTTGAATGGTTCGCTTTCTGAACGAGAATGGATTGATCTTTACATTAAACTTGTGAATTGGGATTTAGAATTAGATGCGCATCGCGAGCTTGGTTTGAGGCAGACTTTAAATGATCAAAAAAGAGGATGCAATGCCGAATTTGCTAAATTAGTAGAACGTAACTATCGCAATTGGATAGAGGACACAAAACGCCCTGTATTGTTATCTCCAGATATATTAGAGAAATGCATAATACCCGAGCTTGATAATAATGCCTCTGTGTTTTTCTTTGTTGTTGATTGCTTGCGGTTAGATCAATGGCTGATAATGGAAGAATTATTATCAGAATACTTTTCATTCGATAAACAATATTACTTTAGTATTTTACCTACCGCAACTCCGTATGCACGGAATTCAATTTTTAGCGGATATTTTCCCGCCGAATTAGAAAAACGTTTTCCAGATATTTGGGCGTCCGAAGACGAAGATGACGAAAATAGCCGGAATAGATTTGAACATCAGTTGCTCGATAAATTTTTTGAAAGAAAACGAATAAATCTAAAACCGGAATCTAAATATGTTAAAATATTAGACGCCGATTTTGGAAGGCAATTTGAAAGCAATATTCTTTCTTATACTAAAAGCCGTCTAACAGCTGTAGTTGTGAATTTTATCGATATGCTTGCGCATGGTCGTTCAGATTCTCCGTTATTGAAAGAAATTGCTCCGGATGAGCCAGCATATCGTTCGCTAACGCGCTCTTGGTTTATGCATTCCTCTCTTTTTGGTATGTTAAAAACATTATCTCAACAAAAGAAAACAAAAATAATTTTAACTACAGATCACGGCAGTGTGCGATGTTTAAGAGGCGCAAAGATTGTTGGCGATAGAGAAACTTCTTCTAATCTTAGATATAAATTTGGAAGAAATCTAAAAGTAGATGAAAAGCAGGCAGTGTTTGTTAAAAGTCCTATCGAATATAAATTGCCCCGCATAAGTGTTACCACAAATTATGTTATGGCGAAAGAGGATTACTATTTCGTATATCCAACTGATTACCATAAATATCTAAATCAATACCGCGATAGCTTTCAGCATGGTGGAATATCTATGGAAGAAATGATTTTGCCGGTAATAAAGTTCTTGCCCAAATGATAGACTCTATTCTTTCTATATCCACAGAGCAAACGCGAGCAACAGCGTCCCGTTTCGCAAAAAGTCTGAAACGAAATGAAGTAGTAGCGTTATTTGGCGAGTTTGGCGTTGGTAAAACTCAATTTGTGAAAGGTGTATGTAACGCTTTTAATGTCCATAAACCTGCAACAAGTCCATCATTTACAATTCTAAAAAGATATGATGGAAAAGATATTAATGGAGAAGAAATTCTAATTTATCACTTTGACCTATATAGAATTAATTATATTGAAGAATTGTTAGATATTGGATATGAAGAATTTATTAAAAACAACGGGATATGCTTAATAGAATGGGCGGAGAAAATGAAAGAACTTTTGCCTGCCAATAGATACGATGTATATCTATCGTACAGCGACAATGAAAATGTTCGCAAAATTGAAATTGAAAAGATTGATTTACAATGACGGTTCTTGGCATAGAAACATCGACATCTGTATGTTCTGTCGGCTTAGCAAACGAGTTTAATTTGATAGGCGAAAAATCTTTAAAGGAATCTCATATTCATTCCGAAAAAATTTTAACGCTAATAAAATCTGTTTGCAATGAAAGTAAAATTGATTTGTCAAAAATAGATGGAATTGCTATTTCAATAGGGCCCGGATCATTTACTGGACTGCGGATTGGTTTAAGCACAGCAAAAGGATTGTGTTATGCGTTAGGGAAACAGCTACTAGTTGTCAGCACGTTCAAGGCAATTGCATCTTCAATATTTGTTTCTACAAATTGTAAAAAAACATTAATTTGTATTGATGCAAAACAAGGTGAATACTATATTGGACAATATGAAAATCTTGATAATATAATTAAAGAGATAATGCCGGTGAAAATTGGGAACCCAAGTTCGATAGTAAACGAAATAAATGCAGATACAATTATTGCAACAGATCAGATTAATAAATTAACAAGCGTGCTTGCTTCTAAAGTAAAAATTGAAGACGCATTAAAATATTGTCGCGGCGATTATGTGGCAAAAAACGCAATTCAAGAATTATCTGTGTCAACGGAAGATTCTTGGCAGAAAGTTGAACCATTATATTTAAAAGATTTTATCGTGCGAAAAAATCTGAATTAAGAAACAAACAAATATGAAAACAGGAGAACAATATGGCGTGGTTTAAGAGGTCGAAAGAAAATATTAGTTCAGATGGACAGAGAAAAGATATTCCAGATGGAATGTGGACTAAATGCGGCGGATGTAATGAGATAATACATAAAAAACAACTTGAACAAGATCTATTCACGTGCTCAAAATGCAATTTCCATTTTAGAGTCGGAAGTAAAGAATATTTTTCTATCCTTCTTGACAGCGGTTCTTTTATCGAGATGGATAAAAAAATGCGTTCGGTTGATCCGCTAAAGTTTGTTGACACCAAATCTTATTCCGATAGAATAGAAACAACAATTAAAAAGACAGGAATTTATGATGCCGTTAGAACAGGTGAAGGCAAAATGAATGGAATTCCTATTGTAATTGCTTGTATGGATTTCGGATTTATTGGGGGTAGTATGGGCTCCGTTGTTGGAGAAAAAATTGTTCGCGCAATAGATACTGCGTTAAAAAATAAACGACCGCTTATAATTATTTCGTCAACAGGCGGAGCGAGAATGATGGAAGGCGCTTTATCTTTGATGCAAATGGCAAAAATGAGCGCAAAACTCGCGCAGCTTTCTGATGCTGGAGTGCCATATATATCAGTGCTAACCGATCCTACAACTGGCGGAGTTACTGCAAGCTATGCTATGCTTGGCGATGTTCATATAGCAGAACCTGGTGCGCTAATTGGGTTTGCTGGTCCAAGAGTAATTAAACAAACGATAGGCAAAGATTTACCAAAAGGATTTCAAAGGTCAGAATTTTTACTAGAAAAAGGATTTGTTGACCTAGTCGTTCATCGAAAGGAATTGAAAGTAACCATCACAAAAATAATAAAACATCTTATTGATTGATCTTACGCCCCCTTTCAAATGAAAATAGTTTGTACGATAAAAGAAATACAAAAAGCCACAGAAGAATTACGTCGAAAAGGCAAGGTTATTTCCGTGGTTCCAACTATGGGCTACTTGCATAAAGGACATTTGAGTTTAATTGAATATGCTCGGTCAAATTCAGACGTGGTAATTACAACGATTTTTGTTAACCCAAAACAGTTTGGAGTGAATGAAGATTATAAACGTTATCCACGTAATTTTGAACACGATAAAGAATTAGCAAAAAACTCGGGTACAGACATATTATTTTATCCGCAGGAGGAAGAAATGTATCCTAAGGATTTTAGTACATATGTCGAAGTAGAAGGCATATCAAATATTTTGGAAGGAGAGTTCCGCCCCAACCACTTTCGCGGAGTTACTACAGTAGTAACAAAGCTACTGAATGTTACACAACCCAATAAAGTTATTTTTGGCCAGAAGGATGCGCAACAAGCATTTATTATAAAAAGATTAATTAAAGATCTAAATTTTAATATAGATTTAATTGTTAAACCTATAGTTCGTGAACCGGATGGACTTGCGTTAAGTTCGCGCAATGTTTATTTGAACACACAAAGAAGAAAAGACGCGTTAGTATTATATAAATCATTAATACATGCAGAAGGAAGAATTAAAGGCGGTGAACGGTCTATTGGAAAAATTAAAGATGAAATGATGACAATAATTAACTCTGGGAATCCAACAAAAATTGATTATATATCATTTGTTAAGCCGAATGATTTTTCAATTATAGATAGAAATATACCTGATGAAGTTCTAATTTTATTAGCTGTACGTTTTAACGAAACAAGATTAATAGATAATATAATTCTTATTAGAGAATAATAAAGACCGTGAAAGAAAAAAAATATGCTGTTGTAATAATGGCGGCTGGAAAGGGTACTCGAATGAAAGATCCCTCGAAAGCGAAGGTAATGTATGAGATACTTGGTAGACCGATGCTTTATTACGTAATTGAATTAGCTAAAGAATTAAAAGCGTTGCGTATAATAGTAATCGTTGGTTATCAACGAGTAACTGTAATCGACCACTTAAAAAAAAATCATTCAGATGTTGAAATAGCCATTCAAGCTGAACAACTTGGCACCGGGCACGCCATCATGCAAACAGAAAATCTATTAAAAGATTTTCATGGTAATATTTTAATTCTTTCAGGTGATGTGCCTATGCTTTCTACAATAACTATTCAGAGACTAATAGATTATCATCAAAAGACTGAATCAGACGCAACAATATTAACTGCCGATTACGACGATCCAACAGGGTATGGCAGGATTGTTAGAAATATTGATGGTACGGTAAAAAGTATAATTGAACATAAGGATGCGAATGATGAGGAAAAAAGAATAATGGAAATAAATTCTGGTATTTATATAATCGATAGAATAAAATTATTTCAAAGTCTTAAAAATATTACACCGCAAAACATTCAAAAGGAATATTACCTAACGGATATATTTACTCACTTTTGGAATAATCGATGGAAGGTATCAGCACTAAAGACTCAATCCATAGACGAAATACGAGGTATTAATACAATAGAACAATTAGAAGAATGTCAACAAATCTTAATGAAGCGTCAGGATAGGGATTTATCACAGTAATTGCATATGTCCGATTCTTTCCAAATTTCATTTTTTGAATAAAAGTTCAAAAAAATAGAAAATTTTTAAAAATTAAATTTTTCTATTGACAGATATAAAATAGTTTTATAGATTGGTGTTGTAACATGTCATACATGTGATAAGTGAGAAAAATAAATGTTCACACCAATTGGAAAAAGTAACCTACTTAGCAAGATGGTAGAATCTCAAATTGAGGATGCTATTCGTACTAAAAAGGTGCTTCCTGATGCAAAACTTCCTTCCGAACAAGAATTGTGTAGTCAGTTCAAAATTAGTCGAACAGCATTAAGAGAAGCCCTTCGGATGTTAGCGGCGCGTGGACTAGTAACAATAATAAAAGGAAAAGGGATTTATGTACAAAGTCCATCTGCAGAAACAGTAACTGACCCAATATTGCTTTATCTTCAGATGCAGAATGAAGCTCATTATATTTTAGATGTAGTCCATGCACGCCAAATTATAGAACCGCCCATAGCGGCATCTGCGGCTGTTCATCATACAGAAGAAGACGCTGAAAGACTTAAAAAGGATTTTAAAGATTTATCGACAAGCGATGGTGATTACAAAGAACTATCGCGGCTCGATATGTTATTTCACCTTGATATTGCTCGTGCTTCAGAGAATACAATCATTCCATTAATTTTAGAACCGATACATCGGCTCGCACCAAGAATTAAATCTTCCGTTTATGCCGCTGTAACTGACGCAAAACAATCAGCTTTGGAATGGCACGAAAAAATTCTAACAGCAATACTCGAACGAAATCCAGAAGAAGCAAAAAATGCGATGGCAAAGCATCTTGAGATTGCTGAAAAACATGACAGGCAAATAATTTTAGAACAAACAAAAAAGACTAATAAAAAATAATTAGTAAATATTTTTAGAATTGCATAAAAACAAGGAGTAGATTAGTTATGATGCCACATTCTTTTTTTGTGAGAATTTTGTTTTTAGTTTTCACTTTACCGGTTATCGTGTTTTGTCAATCAACTTTAAGAGGAAAAGTAGTTGACGCTGTATCAAGCGAAACTTTAATAGGAGTGAATGTCGTCATTGAAGGTACATCTTTAGGTGCAGCAACAGATATTGAGGGACAATTTAGAATAGTAGGTATTCCAGAAAGAATAATGAGTGTAAAAGCATCCTGTGTTGGGTACGAACAAAAAACAATTGAAATAGATTTTTCTAAGAGTAAAGAGGTTGCAACTACTATTCAATTGAAAGCAACGGTAATTGAAGGCGAAGAAGTTGTTGTAACAGCCCAAATGCGCGGACAGATTGCGGCTATTAACCAACAAGTAACTTCAAACACAATCATCAATGTTGTTTCGGAAGAAAAAATAAAAGAATTGCCAGATGCAAATGCTGCGGAAGCTATTGGAAGATTACCAGGAGTATCAATTATTAGATCGGGAGGAGAAGCAAGTAAAGTTGTATTGCGAGGACTTAGTTCAAAATTTAGTAATATTACCGTGGATGGGGTTAAAATTCCGCCTAC
>JBBIII010000026.1:6180-27745 GCA_037446575.1 Ignavibacteriales bacterium | reverse complement strand
ATGCGATTGAATCCAAATTTGGTTTTTCAGCCGCTTCGAAGATTGTTTTATTTCCCAATGATGCAATCGGGTAATCAGCGGCGCCGTCTGGGACGATTATGACAAATTTTGTGGACAAAATTTTCCCTTCTAAATTGAATAACTTTGTATTTTTAAAATACTTGTTCTACCCGTGAGTATAATTCTTGCCAATAACCTTGTTTAATGCGGAATTTAGTTCCGTGATTATGATGAGTACGTGCATCAAAATCAATTAAAATAATCCCTCGTTCAACGCACGAAAGAAAGTTCTTAAAAGAGAATCCTGAAAGCATAAGTAGAGTCTTATATTTGAAATACTCTATACCGTTTTCTACTTTACTATCGGCAATAACATAAAAACAATTTCGTACTTTTTCTCCAATCAAATCTCTAAGATCATCAAAACCCCAATATGGCTCTGGATCAAACGGTTTGAGTCCAATTCTTCTTTCAACAGATTTTAGCCATTTTAATATCTCTTTATTAGATGAATCTGCTTTTGATGGATCAAAAACAAATTTGATTTTCCTTTGTTCTCGGTCAACAGAAACAGTAAAACCACGGTTAGTAAATAGAAGAGCATTGGTTGTTGAACGAAAACTCATTTCAGTCTTTGGATATTTTATTCCTGCTTCTTTATGGGTCCAGCCATAAAGAGGTAAAAGCATCTGAGACACGATATCTGCTCCTCGAGGAAATGGTTCATAATGCTTTAGTGTTACGAGAGAAGATGTATGCGACCTTTGCCCCTTTAACTCCCACCCGTTCGCATTTGCGATCGGCAAATTATTTTCTGGAATACCAATTAATTTTTCAAGTGTATTACCGACTGCGCCGTCGTTTCTTGTCGATTTTATTTTTTTAACACTTCTGAGCCATCCAAATTTTGCAATTCTCCTAATTTCCCTTATTAATTTGCTTTTTGTTATCAATTTCATCATTTAGGGGGTCTCCAAAAATCGAGAAGGTATTCAAATGTAACACCCATAGTTATATAGTTACTAGGCCAACCAAAAATTCCTATCTGATTTACAATATTTGTTCGATCCCAGATAATTATATTTCTAAGTTCATATCCACGTCTACGCAGTTCTTCAATCAACGAGACATGGATAGTTATACGCTGATTTTCCCACCACATATCTGGCACGTTTATTACACAATGACCTTTATATGAAAGGAGTGGTCTTTAATTATTCATCTATTCCAAATAATATGACAATTAATTTCATTATTTTCATAAACTTCTAAAACTTCAGTAAAGAATTTTATGAGTCTATCATTCTTTTCTTTTTTAGCTAAATCATACAAACGTATAAACATTTTTTTTCCAGTCTCTGTCTGCTTTAGCGCCTTTTTCATAATATTGTGTTGTGAGCAAAGTGTCTGACCATTTTCAATTATTGCTTTACCACCTAATTCTCTTGATTTAATATGATCAGCATGTAATTCATAGCCTTCCTTTTCTCCTCGACCACAAATAACACATTTATAACCATCACGTTCAAAAATGATCTTCTTCTGATGTGTGGTAAATTCTTCTATTTCACGTGCTTTAACCGCATCTGGTTCATAGCGATATACACCTTTTGAAATTTTGATCAAAAAACCTCTTTGAGAAAGTTGCCTAATTTGTCTGTCAGGATCTCTGAATACTTGACCTGTCCTCCTTTTAAATTCAGAAGTAGCCCAATCGACAATTTCTGGATGTTGAATATCTCTGTTTGGGTGACTTTGAAAATATTCCATTAACAATTTACTTTGGCTTATCGATTTCTTTTTCAAAGCTAAGTGTCCCTGTCTCATTCAAGATTCTATTTTTTGCTAATGCGCAATATTGTTTATCTATCTCAACTCCAATACCTATTCTATTGTTATTTGTAGCTTCAATTATAGTTGTACCGCTTCCGCAAAATGGATCGAAAACAACATCTCTTACAAAACTAAAAAGTTTAATTGCTCTATGCGGTAGTGTGCGAGGAAAAGGCGCTGGGTGTCCAATACGCTTACCGCTTTCACCATTGAATGTCCAGACTCCATTAGTCCATTCCATAAATTCCTGTTTTTTTATATCGGAAATTTTTGTTCCTGTAGTCTTTTTCCAGTTTTCTTTATATAAAACTAGGATGAGTTCGACAGGAGCTATAACAAATGGTGCTGAAGCAGATAACCATGACCCCCAAGCCGTACGCCTTGAAATGTTGCCTTCATTCCAAATAATAGTAGAATGATATCGCCATCCAACTTTTTGTGCAATTGAAGTTAAGTCAGCACCAACACTACGTTGTCCACCTTTATTCTTATCTAAAGGAATATTTAGAATTAAACGACCCTGTGATTTAGTCCATCTGTAACAATTACTAATCCATTTTTCAGAAAATTCAAGATACTCTTCATATGTCAATTCATCTTTATGAGAATTGTAATTAATACCAACATTATATGGTGGTGATGTAATTATTAAGTCAATGAATTCTTTACAAAACAGTTTTTCGTTTAGTGTATCTCCCTCAAACAAAATTATATCTTTATGTCTGAAATATTCCTTTGCTTGATTCAAACTAGTATCGTTAATTACACCTAAGATTTCTGGTGTATCGTACTTAATATTCCGTTTAATTTTTTTTATTTTGACCACCGATAATTTGTTGATGCATCTAGAATAATATAACAAATTTCAGCATCAATGTTAATTTTAATGCGGCAAGTAATGCAAAAGTTTCAGCAAGTCAGAAAATACACCACCTGCGGTTACATCTGCGCCGGCGCCGGGACCCTGCACAACAAGCGGTGTCTTAGAATAGCGCTGGGTTATAAATGCAATTATATTGTCGCTCCCTTTAGTGGAAGCAAACATATGGTTTTTCGGAATTTCTTTTATTCCGGCAGAAGCTTTTCCATCCTGCAAAGTGCCGACATAACGCAGAACTGCTCCATTTTCCCGCGCCTTTTCCAACCGCTTTTTCATATCCTCATCGTACTTAGCATATTTCTTGAAAAATTCTTTCGTGAATTTATCTTTGCGCAAATTTTTAGGCACCAAGTTTTCTATTCCGATATCTTGCATATCCATTTTCAATCCAATTTGACGGGCAAGAATAAGAAGCTTGCGCGCAACATCATCACCTGATAAATCTTCTCGCGGATCAGGTTCAGTGTATCCGAGCGAGAGCGCCTCTTCTACTAACATGCTAAATGGTTTTGTCCCATCGAAATAATTAAATAGATGGCTCAATGTGCCGGAGAACATTCCCTCGATTTTTATTATTTGATCTCCGCTTGCAATTAAATCCTGCAGTGGAGCGATAATCGGCAAGCCGGCTCCGACATTGGTTTCGTATAGAAAATATTTTTGCCGCTCACGCACCAAATCCATCAGCCGTTTATAGCGAAGCCATGGCAGAACATTTGCCCGCTTGTTAGGCGTAATAATGTGCATATTCAGTTTTACAAAGTCTTCATACATATCTACAATTTCCGGACTTGCCGTGCAATCAATTACAACTGCGTTTGTCAATTGAAGTGATGCGATTTGATTTAGCAATTCTTGACGTTGGGTGCGCTGTGTTGACGCGCTGAATATTTCTTTCCATCGTTTTAGATCAATTCCTTTTGCGGAAAGGACAAATCTATCTATATCAACAATGCCGCAAACGCGCACATCGAAACCTTCGTTATGCAGATAAGATTGTTGCTGGTGAATTTGTTTAAGCAAAGCGCCGCCGATATTTCCCGGGCCTATTAAAATTACACCGAGTTTTTTGCGCGGCTCGAAAAATGCTTCATGAATTACATTCAGCGCACGAACTCTTTGAGCTTCATCTATAACAAAGGAAATATTTCGTTCAGAAGCCCCCTGTGCAATCGCCGATACATTCACGTGGTTTCTGCCAAGCGCCTGAAAAACTTTTCCGGAAACGCCGGGTGTTCCCTTCATTCCATCTCCGACAATTGCAACAATTGTCTGCTTTTGTTTTTCATCTAAAGAAGTAAGTTTAGATTGAAGTTCGAATTTGAATTCCTGATGCACTGCTTTTTTTGCCGCTGGTACATCTGCTGTACTTATTGCGAAGCAGATCGTATGTTCTGAAGATGCTTGTGAAATCAAGATAACATTTACATTGTGTGAAGCAAGCGCGCGGAATAAACGTTGCGCAATTCCCGGAACTCCAACCATACTCATTCCACGCATGGTTAACAATGCGCAATCATCAACAGAGGTAATTCCTTTTGCCACACTTTCCCAAGGTCTTGTTTCTTCAGAGATTCGAGTTCCTTTTGCGGTCGGATTTAAAGTGTTTTTTATTACAATAGGAATACGTTTAGCGACTGCCGGAGCAATTGTAGCAGAATGCAGAACTTTTGCGCCAAAGTACGAGAGTTCCATCGCCTCTTCATAAGACATTTCTGGTATAACAAAAGCTGCAGGCACAATACGTGGATCGGCGCTTAAAATGCCATCTACATCTGTCCAGATTTCTATAGATTGCACACCAAGCGCAGCGCCAAATATTGCCGCAGAGTAATCAGAACCATTTCGTCCAATCGTTGTTGTCAATTCATCGTCTGTCGAGCCGATGAATCCGGTTATTATCGGAATCGGGCTTTTTCTGAACGAACCAATTTTCTTAAATACAGATTGAATTTCGTGATTGGTTTTTTCAAAATTCACTACTGCACGTGTGAACTGATCATTAGTTTTAACAAGCGGTCGCGAATCCACAAAAATTGCAGGGCGACTTCTATGGATGAACGATGAAATAATCAAAGCTGAAAGGCGCTCACCAAAACTTGCTGTCAAATCTAATGCTCGCGGCGCGCTATGTCGAAGAAGAAATATTCCATGCAAAACATCCCGCAGTTCCGCTAATTTTTTATCAACTCTATCCTGTGCTTGCTGGGGCGGTTTGCCATCGTGTAAAGCTTTTAAAATGGAATGATGTTGTTTTGCCAGTGAATCGTAGACGTGCTGATATTTTGGATTTCCTGATTCAGCAAACTGCGCCGCTTCCAAAAGCGTATTAGTTACACCTTGAAATGCAGAAACCACTACTGCTACATTCTCTTCTTTTGCCGAATCAAGAATAATCGAAGCCGCCTGCCTTATTCTTTCGGGATTGGCTATTGACGAACCTCCAAATTTTAATATCTTTTTTATTTTCATATTTTTTCTTTCGTTCAAAGCATAGTAGGGACATTAAGATTTGTGTAAAATATTCGCAAGTTGAAGCATATCTTCCATAACGCCTGCGACTTTTATTTCGGGACCAGCGCCGGGACCTGAAATTACTAACGGCATTTCTGAATAACGATGCGTATAAATTGCCACAGAATTTGCTGGTCCGCTTTTCGAGCCAATATATCCTTCGCGCGCAACAGACATAAGACCGACGCGACCACCCTTTGGAGTCATGTGTGCAACATACCGAAGCGTTCGCCCTTCACTTTGAGCAAGTCGTATTTGAGCCGTATAAATATCGTCTATAGAAGGAAGAGCCGATAAAAATTCTTCTACTGTTCCATTGGCTAATGAAGCTGGGAACATTGGCTCTGAAGTTACATTATTTATTTCAAGAGGCCAGCCGGCGGTGCGAGCAAGTATTAATGCTTTGCGCACAATATCGTGTCCGCTTAAATCATCGCGCGGATCGGGTTCTGTGTAACCTAAATTCTTTGCATTTATCACAGCTACCGAGTACGGAACGCCAAGGTCTAACGCGGTACAAATGTATCCCATCGTCCCGCTAACCGAAGCTTCGATACATGTAATTTCATCTCCGGTATCTAACAAATATCTTAATGTTGTAATCATTGGCAACCCGGCTCCAACTGTAGCTTCATAGCGAATTAACGGATTATCGTAAAATATTTTTGCATTTTTCCATTTATCGGCAAGCGGAATTTTGTTTGCCATAACAATTCCACAGCCGGCATCTAAAGTTTCTTTTAATAAAGGAGCAGATTCCATAGAATGCGTGGTATCTACGATAATTGTACCCGGTTGAATGACCTCGAGCGCTTTATCCGTTGTTAATAAATCGGTAATCTCGTTTAAATTACGCTGTTCATTTGTATCGCGAAGCAATGTCTGTAATTTTTTTTCTGGAAT
The DNA here is from genome assembly GCA_037446575.1 of Ignavibacteriales bacterium. Taxonomy (GTDB): domain Bacteria; phylum Bacteroidota; class Ignavibacteria; order UBA10030; family UBA10030; genus JBBIII01. Next base: position 21,615 of record JBBIII010000026.1, on the reverse strand, counting down.
TCCGCTTCTCTCCCACAACAATCTGGAATTATCAATAATACCGACTGGTAGAAAGTGAAACCCGGTTCGCTGGGCTACGGTTTTATGCGTGTTGATTATTTCACGAATTAGAGTACGCCCAACAGCTTGAAATCCGATTAGTATAAAAGGAACCTGAAAATCCATTTTTATAAACTAGCCGCAACCATATCGCCAACTTCTTCAGTTGAATATCCCATTTTTCCCGCGGCTAAATCTTTTAATTTTGTTTGAACAATATTTATCACAGAACTTTCCACTGCTTTACCAGCTTTTTCTTCGCCTATTGTCTCTAATAACATACCTAAAGCGCAAATGCCGGCTAATGGATTTATTACATGCTTACCTGTATATTTTGGCGCAGAACCACCAATTGGTTCGAACATCGAAACGCCATTTGGATTAATATTACCGCCAGCCGCAATTCCCATTCCTCCTTGTACCATGGCGCCGAGATCGGTTATAATATCGCCGAACATATTATCCGTTACGATAACATCGAACCATTCCGGATTTTTTACAAACCACATTGTAGTAGCATCTACATGTGTATAATCTGTTTGGATATCGGGATATTCTTTTGCGACCTCATAAAAAGTTCTTTCCCATAAATCCCACGCAAATGTTAGCACATTAGTTTTTCCGCAAAGTGTTACTTTGCGTTTTTTACTATTTCTTTTTTTGCAATATTCAAAAGCATAACGGATACAACGCTCCACTCCTTTGCGCGTATTGTGTGAAATTTGAATTGCAATTTCATCTTTTGTACCTTTGTTTTCAAAACTTCCTAATCCTTTATACAAGCCTTCGGAATTTTCACGCACTACAACGAAATCTATATCCACCGGCTTTTTGTCTTTTAACGGACAAAACTTTTCATTATATAGTTTTACAGGACGAAGATTAATATATTGATCCAGAGTGAATCTGGTTTTTAGTAGAATTCCCTGCTCTAAAATTCCCGGTTTAACATCAGGATGCCCAATTGCGCCTAAATAAATAGCGTCAAATTTCTTTAGCCCTTCAAGTTCTTCGTCGGTAATAGTTTTGCCGGTTTTAAGATAGCGATCTCCGCCGTAATCGAACATTGTTGTTTCGTACGAAAATCCGAATTTACCTGCGGCAACTTTCAGAACTTTCAATCCTTCTGCTACTACCTCTGGTCCGGTTCCATCACCGCCTATTACTGCAATATTATATTTTTTTGCCATTGTATTTTATTCTCCTTGTTTTTTTCTTTGTCCACGACGTAAAAGTCGTGGCTATTATTTTTTATATTGCCTTTAGTTTTATAATTCATTTTTTTTGTAATGTGAATATTGTATCTATGATTATTTTCTCTTATTATCTTGCCGCGAGCTTAAGCTCGTGGCTTAAAATATTGTTTATATATTATTTAAAATTTTGCTTAATTCCTCAGATCTTCGCGTAGCGGTAACGACAGCGTTAATGAGCATAGCTCGAAGTCCATGCGATTCAAGTTCGTGAATTGCATTTATCGTTGTTCCGCCCGGAGTTGTAACCTGATCTCGTAAAATTGCCGGGTGTAAGCCCGAGCATTTAGCTAACTTTGCCGAGCCAAGCACTGTCTGAATTGCAAGTTTATTGGCGACCTCGCGCGAAAGGCCCATCTTTACGCCGCCGTCAACTAACGCTTCAATGACCATGTAAATATATGCTGGTCCACTGCCGCTTAGTCCGGTTACCGCATCGAGCTGGTCTTCAGCGACAGTAACTACATCGCCAACAGCTTCAAAAATAGATTTAGCGACTTTTTGCTGATCATTAGTAATATGTTCTCCAAAAGCTATAGCCGCGGCTCCTTCATCTACGGTTGCCGCAATATTCGGCATTGCACGCGCTATTCCGATTTTCCCGCCTAACATTTGTTGTATATTAGCTATTCGCATTCCCGCTACTATCGATATAATGAGATGATGCGGTTGTATAACTTGCTTAATTATTTCTAACACGCTGTACAGTGTTTGCGGTTTGATGCAAAGTAAAATTATATCAGAAGATGATACCGCTTCTTTTAGATCGGTCGTGGTGCGAACTTTCCATTCTTCTGTAAGAATGCGAAGTTTTTCTTTGCTAATATCGCACGCAATAATTTTTTTAGGCGGCGTTAACTTTGCGTTGATAACGCCTTTTAACAAAGCCGAGCCTATATTGCCAGCGCCGAGAATTGCAATCGGTTTATCTATGTGATGATGCTCCGTGTGATCGTGTGTCATAAGCATGCTCCATTAACATGTAAATTTTATCAACCGCAAAGTTTGAAAATAATTGCATCGGTATAAGAAGAATTACAGAGCATTTGTTTTCTCATATTGCTCTACTTCTTTCGAGAACCTTTGTAAATATTCCAATTCATCAACTCCATTCAACAAGCAGAATTTTGAAAATGGATCTATCGGAAATTTTGCTTTTTTACCTGATGGAAAAATAATCTCCTGATTCTCGAGATCAATTGTTACCTCCGCATCCGGCGATTTTAATATCTCTTCTTTTAATTGATTGTGTTCGCTTGGTAAAAGAACTATAGGCAGTAGACCGTTCTTCATCGAGTTGCTTCGAAATATATCTGCAATAGTTGTGCTGATAACTGCTCGAAAGCCAAATGCAGTTAGCGCCCAAGGAGCATGTTCGCGTGAAGAGCCGCAACCGAAGTTATCTCCAGCTAATAGAATTTTGGAGTTTTTATGTTGAGCTTGATTCAATACAAAATCCTTTTTGAGCGATCCATCTGCGTTATAGCGCCAATCGCAAAATAATTGTTCTCCAAGCCCATTTTTATCCGTAACCTTTAAAAAGCGGGCTGGAATTATTTGGTCTGTATCTATATTATCTACAAGCAAAGGAACTACTTGCGAAGTAAGTTTTTCAAATTTTATCATAGTAATTGCTTATTGTTTATAGAAAAAAATTATCTTTTATCAGCTTCAACTTCGAGCCGGCTCATTCGAACATGAATGCGCCCTTCTTTATCAGCCGGACAAAGTTCGAAATATTTTTCTGTTAATTGCGAAATAAAAATATTCCTCTTTTCTTCTGGAACTCTATGAGTCCACGGAAGCCAAGTTGTTCTAATCCATCCTTCAAAAGCGGTTCGATCTTTATGAATTGCAACTTTTGGGATCAATTCAACGCGTAAAGCTTCTAATCCCGCTTCGTACAACCATCTTCTATATTCCTCTACTCCATGAAATCCATAAACAAAGTTGAAATTTTCAAAATATGCGCGCCATTCGTCTGTTGAAATCAGTGTATCCAGTGTAACTTTGATATCTTCTGCATTACCGCGTCCGCCCATTTGTAAAAGAGCTTTTCCGCTTTCTTTTAATCCTTTATGAATTCCGTGCAAAACCGGTTTATGATCCAGAACCCAATGCAGTGCCGCATTAGAAAAAATAATATCGAATTCATTTTCAAAGGGAAGCTCGCGTGCATCCACTTTTTGAAATTTTAAATTCTTTACATTCGATGTCAAATATCTGCTTTGCGATAATCTTATCATTTCATCTGAGTTATCTATGCCTATTACAAAACCATTCGGCACATTAGCCGCAAGTTCTGCAGTAATTTTTCCATCGCCTGATCCGATATCGAGTATCCTTTCGTTTCCTTTCAATTTTAATTTATTAATTAGTTCACGCGCCCATTGTTGTTGAACGCTTGCATGTTTTGCGTATTCTACTGCGTTCCATTGATAAGCTTGCATTTAATTCCTTGATATTAATTTTCTGATATCTGTTATTTGACCTGTTACTGCTGTAGCGGCGGCTGTTAGCGGAGATGCTAACAGTGTTCGTCCTCCTTTTCCTTGACGTCCTTCAAAATTTCGGTTACTTGTAGAAACGGCGTATTGCCCAGCTTTAATTTCATCTCCATTCATCGCAATGCACATAGAACAACCCGATTCGCGCCATTCAGCGCCGGCTTCTATAAATATTTTGTCCAATCCTTCAGATTCAGCTTGTTGTTTAATCGGTTGTGAGCCGGGAACAATCATCGCCCTTACACCTGAAGCAACTTTTCTTCCTTTAAACACTCGCGCGGCTTCACGCAAATCTGATATTCTTGAATTCGTACAACTGCCAATAAATACTACATCAATCTTTTTTCCTTCAAGAACTTCGTTTGGTTCAAATCCCATATATTGTAACGATTTTTCTAATGTCTGCCTTTGTGAAGCGTCTTTAATTTCGGCAGGATTTGGAATTCTACCGCTGACAGGAATTCCCATACCCGGATTTGTTCCAAATGTCAGCATCGGTTCTAACTTAGAAATATCAAGAATCACTGTAGTATCGTAAGTTGCGCCTTCATCTGTTGGTAGCGTTCGCCAGTATTTCAATGCTTTTTCCCATGCATCTCCCTTTGGCGCAAATTCACGGTTTGCAAGGAATTCAAAAGTAATATCGTCTGGCGCCATCATACCTGCGCGTGCACCCCCTTCAATCGACATGTTGCAAATTGTCATGCGCTCTTCCATCGAGAGAGATTTCACAGTCGAGCCGGTGTATTCTATGACATGACCGGTTCCACCTCCAACGCCAATTTTTGCTAATAGTGCAAGAATTATATCTTTTGCTGTAACACCCGCACTGAGCTTCCCTTCTATCCTAACTTCCATAGTTTTAGGAAGACGCTGAAGCAAGCATTGAGTTGCAAGAACATGTTCAACTTCGCTTGTTCCGATTCCGAAAGCGAGCGCGCCAAATGCGCCATGTGTTGCTGTGTGGCTATCGCCGCAAACAATTGTCATACCCGGCTGAGTTAAACCAAGCTCCGGCCCGATGACATGAACAATTCCACGCTGTGGATGATCTTTCCCATAAAGACGAAAACCGAATTCTTGCGCGTTAATTTCCATTTGTCGCATCTGCTTAGCCGCAAGCTCATCCGAAATCGGAACGGAAGGTGGAAGAGTAGGGATGCTATGGTCCATTGTGCCGACTGTTCTATCGGGTCGCCTCACTTTCAACCCACGCCTTCGCAATCCATCAAAAGCTTGCGGTGAGGTTACTTCATGAACTAATTGCAGGTCGATGTAAAGAACTGCCGGCGAATCGGGTTCCTGCACCACAACATGTTTATTCCATACCTTTTGAAATAAAGTTAATTTTTGAGACATTTTTTTCTTACCGATCCTTTTTTTTATTTTCAATTTACAATTAGGTTATTAGCATTTAGCTATTGGCAATTAGTTTTTTGCGGGGCCAAATGCGTAAAGATTTTTTTATACACTATTCAAAACTCATTGCTGTTGCTGTTCATTAAACAGTTATTGTATCTGTCGGCATAACTTTTTTTGCATTAGGACCATTTTTTCTTTTCTTTGCCGTCAATGCTCGGTTGAGCGCTTCGAGATAAGCATTCACGCTTCCTTCAATAACATCGGTGCTTGCCGCACGGCCGTTGACCAGCATTCCGTCAAAATCAACGCGAACAAATACTTCGCCAATAGCGTCATGTCCCGAGTGCACAGACTTGATATTATATTCTGTTAAATTACCTACAATTCCCGTCAATCGCTCAATCGCTTTATATGCGGCATCGACCGGACCATCTCCGTTTGCAGAATCAATAATTTTTTGATCGCCTTGGCTTAACTCAACTGTAGCCGTTGGACGTATGTGTGTTCCGCTTGTTATTTGAATACTTTCGAGATGATAAAATTCTTCGGTGGATGTAACCCCTGCTTCAAGTATTGCTTCCAAGTCTTCATCAAATATTTCTTTTTTCTTATCCGCTATTGCGCAGAAAAGTTCATAAGCTCTTTGCAATTCTTCATCGGTCAATTGATAGCCGAGTTCTGCATATCGTTGTTTAAGTGCATGCCTGCCGGAATGTTTTCCGAGTACTAACGTGCTGTGTTTAATGCCGACCGATTGGGGTGTCATTATTTCATATGTAAGCGGACTTTTCAATATTCCATCTTGGTGTATACCTGCTTCATGCGCAAAAGCATTCGAGCCGACTATTGCTTTATTGCGCTGCACCATCATTCCTGTTAAACTGCTTAGAAGTTTGCTCGATTTATAAATTTCTTCAGTATCTATATTAGTACGAACTAGTAATTTTTCACGCCGTGTTTTTATCGCCATAGCGATTTCTTCGAGCGATGCATTGCCCGCTCGTTCGCCAATTCCGTTTACAGTGCATTCAATTTGGCGCGCGCCATTTTGAACTGCCGCTATCGAATTTGCAACAGCAAGACCAAGATCGTTATGGCAATGAGAACTAAGAATTACTTGGTTGATATTAGGAACTCGTTCGCGAACAGCGCGAAACATCGCACCGTATTCATCCGGTATCGCATATCCGACTGTATCGGGGAGATTAATTATTGAGGCGCCAGCTTTAATTGTTGCTTGAACAACTTCGCATAAGAAATGTAAATCGGACCGAGAAGCATCTTCGCAAGAAAATTCGACTTCATCACAAAGTGATTTTGCGTATTGAACTGCCCAGATTGCATCTTTTAACACTTCCTCGCGGCTTTTTTTCAACTTGTATTTTAAATGTAAATCGGAGGTTGCTATAAAAACGTGTAAGCGCGGTTTTGCGGCTTCGCGTATCGCTTCCCAAGCGCGGTCAATATCGGCTTTAACAGAGCGAGCAAGCGCCGCAATTGTACAGCTTCTGACTTTTTCGGCAATTAATTTAACTGCTTCAAAATCGCCTACTGAAGAAATAGGAAATCCGGCTTCGATAACATCTACGCAAAGATGCTGAAGCTGGCGCGCAAAGCGCAGTTTTTCTTCCGTATTCATACTGCAACCGGGCGATTGTTCTCCATCGCGAAGAGTTGTATCAAATATAAACACACGATCATTCATTTAATTTTCTCCTATACTGTTTTATTTTCAATTTGAGCAAGTCTTCGAACCCAGTCCATAAGAACTTCAAATTGATCTGGAGTAAGAGATTGTGCGCCGTCTGAAAATGCTTCTTCCGGATTTGGATGAACTTCAATAATCAAGCCGTCGGCGCCAGCCGCTACGGCGGCTTTTGCAATTGGCGTTACTAAACTTCTTACACCGGTTCCATGGCTCGGATCAACTACAACTGGTAAATGGCTTAGCTCTTTTAAAGCCGGCACTGCGGATAAATCGCAAGTATTACGTGTGTAATCTTCGAATGTTCGTATTCCGCGTTCACATAAAATAACTTGTTCGTTTCCTTGAGCCATAATATATTCAGCCGACATTAACAGCTCTTTTAAAGTGCTGGATTGCCCGCGTTTGAGCAGAACTGGTTTTTTCAACTTGCCCACATCTTTGAGCAAAACAAAGTTTTGCATATTGCGCGCGCCAATTTGCAGAATGTCGGTATAATCCGCAACAAGCTGAACATCGCTTGGTGTAATTACTTCTGTAATAATCAGCAAGCCGGTTTTTTCTCGCGCTTCGACAAGTAGTTTTAATCCTTCTTCTTCAAGTCCTTGAAAAGCATAAGGGGAAGTTCGGGGTTTGAAAGCTCCGCCTCTAAGTACTTTGGCTCCGGCTTTTTGGACAAGTTCGGCTGTCAGTAAAATTTGTTCTCGACTTTCTACAGAACAAGGACCCGCCATTACGACAATATTTCCATTACCGATTACAACCGGCGGTTTTCCTTTCTTGGGTGGATGAATTGTTATAGCAGTGCGCTCGCCATGCCACTCACGGCTTGCCAATTTGTATGGCTTCATTATTGGTACAACATTTTCTACTCCATCAAGCGTTTCTAACACTTGCAATGCAAACTTACCTCGTTCTTCACCAATACAAGCAATGACAGTCCGGAATTCTCCTACTATAGGATGAACTTTAAAACCGAGTTCTTTTACTTTATCAGATACATGCTCAATTTGCCGTTGTGTCGCTCCGGCTTTCATTACAATAATCATAATACCTCCATCTCGCGTTGTGAATCGGGTTGAGATGCAAATTTCATCAGGTAATAGTAGATACTATCTACCATTGCACGCCAGCTTGCTTCGATTATATTCGTAGAAACTCCTACTGTATTCCACGATGCGTGGGCGTCTTTTGTCGTAACTAAAACTCTAACTTTTGCCTCAGTGCCTTCTAATCCATCAAGCACGCGTACTTTATAATCATCCAATGCAATTTTCTTTAATTGCGGATAGAACTTCTCTAAAGCTTTACGCAGTGCTTTATCTAAGGCATTAACAGGGCCATCGCCTTCAGCGGCTGTAAGTTCTTCTTCATTACCAACTCGAACTTTTATAATCGCTTCGCAAATCGGTTCTTCTTCGTTAGATTCTTTGTGAACAATAACTTTAAAACCGCCAAGCTCGAAAAATTCTTTCCAACCCTCCATTCGCTGTTTAATTAAAAGCTCAAGCGAGCCATCGGCGTTTTCATAATGATATCCATTAAATTCTTTTTCTTTAATATCATCAACTATATATTGAATACTTTTTGATTTTTCATCGAGATCTATTCCGAGTTCTTTTGCTTTATAGACTATATTACTTCTTCCGGAAAGATCTGATATTAATACGCGCCGTTTATTTCCAACTTTTTCTGGAGATGTGTGTTCATAAGTTGATGGATCCTTCAATACCGCGCTTACATGAACTCCGCCTTTATGGGCAAATGCACTTTGTCCGACATAAGGAAGATGTTTTTTGTGAGCAAGATTCGCCAATTCCGAAACATAGCGCGATACTTCGGTCAATTGCGCAAGTTGTTCTGCAACAACACATTTATAGCCCATCTTTAATTGAAGGTTTGGAATTATCGAACATAGATTTGCATTGCCGCAGCGCTCGCCAAATCCGTTTATTGTTCCTTGAACCTGCACTGCGCCGCTTCTAATTGCAGCTATTGAATTTGCAACAGCTAAATCGCAATCGTTATGCGTATGAATGCCGATCGGGCAGTCAATATTTTTAATTACATCTTCAATTATTGCGCTAATTTCATGCGGAAGCGTTCCGCCGTTTGTATCGCACAGCGAAATTGTTTTCGCCCCTGCTTGCCGCGCCGCCTTCAATGTTTTAAGAGCGTATTCTCGGTTGTCTTTGTAACCGTCAAAAAAGTGTTCGGCATCGTAAATTACTTCGCGCCCTTTTGATACAAGGAACGCTACTGAATCGTTTATGATTTCCAAATTTTGTTCATCACTTATTTGCAATGCTGAATGCACGTGTAGGAGCCAACTTTTGCCAAAAATTGTAACAGCCGGAGTTTCAGCTTCGATCAATGCTATTAAATTGGCGTCTTCTTCAGCTTTATTTTTTATTCGACGTGTGCTTCCGAAAGCAGTTAATTTAGTTTGGTGAAGTTTAAGAGATTTCGCGCGGCTGAAAAAATCAACATCACGCGGATTTGAGCCGGGCCAACCGCCTTCAACATAATGAATTCCAAATTCATCTAACTTACGCAGAATTCGTAATTTGTCTTCAACAGAAAAATTAACTTCTTCGCCTTGCGTGCCATCGCGCAATGTCGTGTCATATAAATATATTTGTTGCATAAAGACCTTCCATTTGAATTGGCTGGAATGTTCGTTAGAACATTACTGCAATAGTCAATTCTGACTTCTGCCGCCTATTCCTTTTACTTTCTTTGTGATTGCTTTTGCTTTTTCTTTCGGACGCAGAGCGCGAACAGCCGCGCCTGTGCGCCACATTTCCGAATTATGTATCTCGCCAAGCTTCTTCGCAAGATATTCCTGATAATTTTTCCCGCCGCAGTCGCGGATTACTTCTCGCGTTTCTTGTCCGCTCTTTACAGATTTATATAATTTATCGAACACAGGCAAATTTGCTTTATGAAAAATTGGTCGCCATTTAAGCGCTCCGTGCTGAGCTGTTACAGAACAATTAGAATACATCCAATCCATTCCATTTTCATCCACAAGACGGATTAGACTTTGTGTTAATTCTTCTACTGTTTCATTGAATGCCTCGCTTGGCGAGTGTCCATTTTTACGAAGCACATCGTACTGCGCTTGCATCACTCCGGCTAATGCGCCCATCAGAACGCCGCGTTCGCCTGTTAAATCACTATATACTTCCCGCTCGAAAGTGGTTGGGAATAAATAACCTGAACCAATTGCAATTCCGACTGCGAGACATCTTTCTTCCGCGCGGCCTGTTGCATCTTGAAATACGGCATAGCTCGAATTGATTCCGGCTCCGGATAAGAAATTGCGGCGAACATTTAATCCTGACCCTTTTGGCGCTACTAAAATAACATCTACATCTTTGGGCGGAATTACTCCGGTTTGCTCTTTATAAGTGATAGAAAATCCATGTGAAAAATATAGCGCATCTCCGGGTTTAAGATTTGCCTTTATTGTCGGCCAGATAATTCTTTGCGCCGCATCTGAAACAAGCATTTGAATTATTGTCCCGCGTCTTACCGCTTCCTCGATTGGGAATAAAGTTTTTCCCGGAACCCAACCATCTTTTACCGCACGGTCCCAATCCTTTTTATATTCTTTCGCCTGACCAATAATTACATTGATTCCGTTATCTTTCATATTAAGCGCCTGTGCCGGACCCTGAACGCCATATCCGATAATGGCAACTACTTCTTTCTTCAAAACTTTTTGTGCTTTAGCAAGTGTGAATTCCTTGCGGGTAACAACATCTTCTTTGACTCCACCAAAATCTATTTTTGCCATTTTATTTCTCCTATCTTCACAATGTGTTATTTATAAGTTCATCTTTATATACAAACCCAAATTCCATCAAGGTAAATTTGAAAATCCCATTAGTTGTAAATCCATACACTGCGCCGCTTTACGTCCTTCTGCAATTGCCCAGACAACCAGCGATTGACCACGCCTCATATCGCCTGCGGTGAAAACATCGGGAATTGATGTCATGTAATTTTCATCTGTAGAAACATTTCCGCGCGCATCGTGTTCATTCGGTGGATCGTATAACGGAAAATCCTTATTTACAAGTGGAAGCATATTTCTATCTATCAATCCTCAATAATCTCTAACAATTTAATCAACACTCAAATTTCTGTATTCAAACTTCTGCATTCTATATTCTGTATTCTATATTTACACTTCTCCTTGATATTCTCTTTTCAATGCTATGCGGCCTGTTCGTGCAAGCTCTTTTATTCCGAATGGTTTTAGCATATTTATCATTGCGTCAACTTTAAGCTGAGTGCCGGTTACTTCAATTGATAAAGTTTTCGGACTTATATCGACAATCTTAGCGCGGAAGATTTCAGTAACCTGCATTATTTCCATGCGCGTTGATTGCGTCGATTGAACTTTTACAAGAGCCAATTCACGATCGACAAATGTATCATAAGTCAGGTCGACTACTTTTATTGTGTCAATCAGTTTGTTTAATTGTTTTATGATTTGTTCGATAATTTGGTCATCACCGCGCGTAACTATTGTCATTCGGGATATAGATTCTTCCTCTGTTGGACCTACAGTCAAACTATCGATATTATACCCTTTTGCGGCAAATAAACCTGCAATTCTGTTTAATGTGCCAAAATGATTTTCAACAAGCATTGAAATTGTATGCTGTTTCAATTTACTTTCTGGTGTTATTGCTGGCATACGTCCTCCTTTTAACCTTTAGCATGAACCATTGTTTTATGTGAAACGCTCGCCTGATCGATAGATTCAGGGCAATCCATTATCTCATTTACAGTTTGTCCGGCTGGAATCATTGGGAATACATTTTCTTCAGGAACAACTACAAATTCAACTAAAATAGGACCATCTTTATGAGCAAGCGCTTTTTTTATAGCCCCATCAACCTCCGATGGAGAAGCAACTTTTAATGCTGGAATTCCGTAAGCTTCCGCTACTTTAACATAATTAGGACTTGTGATTTGCGTGTGCGAGTAACGTTTTTTCCAAAACAATTCTTGCCACTGTCTAACCATTCCAAGGAATCCGTTATTCATAATAAATATTTTAATTGGAAGTTTATTTTGTGCAATAGTCGCTAATTCCTGAATATTCATCTGAATGCCTCCATCACCGCATACACAGAAAACCGGATATTCTTTTTGTCCAAAAGCGGCGCCCATAGATGCCGGCAGTGAAAATCCCATTGTTCCGAGTCCGCCGGAAGTTATTGCTGTTCTCGGACATTTCCATCTGAAAAATTGCGCTGTCCACATTTGAGATTGTCCTACATCAAAAACAACAACTGCCTCACCTTTGGTTACCTCTCCTAACATATCGATAACATATTGTGCGCGCAGAGATTGATCATGTTTATATCTGAGCGGATGCTCGGATTTCCATTGATCGATTTTCTTTATCCATTCTTTTGTGTCGAGAGGCTTTACATGTTCAATTAAATGTTTTAAAACGCGTTTCACATCACCAACGATTGGAACATCAACCAGAACATTTTTGCTAATTGCAGATGGGTCAATGTCAATATGAATTTTTTTTGCTTTAGCGGCAAATGCTTCAACTTTTCCTGTAACGCGGTCATCGAACCGAGCGCCAATTGCTACCAATACATCACATTCATTGACTGCAACGTTAGAATACCAAGTTCCGTGCATTCCAAGCATACCAAGCGCAAGACGATTTTGCTCGGGATAGGCGCCGAGTCCATGTAATGTTGTAGTTACTGGAGCGTGAATCTTATCTGCAAGCGCTCTTAATTCGTTTGATGCGTTAGAACTGATTACGCCTCCGCCAACATAAAGCACAGGTTGTTTTGCGCTATTTATTAATTCTGCCGCTTTTTTAATTTGACGAATATTTCCATCGACGGTTGGATTATATGTTCTCAATGAAATCGTTTTTGGATATTCAAATATTGCTTTCGAAGCAAGAACGTCTTTGGGCAAATCCACAAGCACCGGACCAGGTCTGCCAGTTGTTGCAATATAGAAAGCCGCTTTTACAGTATTTGCCAAATCATTTACATCTTTTACTAAAAAATTGTGTTTTGTAATTGGTCTGGTAATGCCTACAATATCTACTTCTTGGAAAGCATCATTTCCTATTAAATTTGTTATAACCTGTCCTGTAAAAACAACGAGCGGCACAGAATCCATATAAGCATCTGCAATTCCGGTTACTGTATTTGTAGCGCCAGGGCCCGATGTTACAAGCACAACGCCTGGTCTGCCTGTTGCTTTAGCATATCCTTCTGCGGCATGCGTTGCGCCTTGCTCATGACGCGTTAGTATGTGTTTAATATGCGTAAGGTCGTGCAACACATCATAGATGCCTATTACTACTCCGCCAGGGTATCCAAAAAGTATGTCAACGCCTTCTTCAACAAGACATCGTACAAAAATTTCTGCTCCTGTCATCAGTTTGCCTTGATGATTATCGTGTGGTTTTGCCGGTGTCATAATTTTATTCCTGAAATTATTATACTCTTTTTAATTACTATTCTATTATTTTTGTTTTATAAATATTTCTAACTCTTCATTACAGCGCCAGTGTTAGCGCTTGTTACGAACTGCCCATAACGTTTCAGCCATTTACTTTGTGTGCGCGGCTTAAATTCTGGTAATTCAGATATACGTTTTTTAATTTCTTCATCGCTCAATCGAACATTTATCAATCTGGCGTTTATATCAATATCGATAATATCTCCAGCTTTTAGCGCCGCAATAGCGCCCCCAGCCGCCGCTTCAGGAGAAATATGACCTATACAAGCGCCGCGTGTACCGCCTGAAAATCGTCCATCTGTTATTAGCGCTACTTTTTCACCTAAGCCCAAACCCATTATGGCAGAGGTTGGCGCAAGCATTTCTTGCATTCCCGGTCCACCGCGCGGACCTTCATATCGAATCACAACAACATCGCCCGGTTGAACTTCTTTTGCTAAAATTCCGGCTATAGCTTCTTCCTGACTTTCATAAATCTTAGCAGGACCAGAAAACTTGTACATTATCGAGGATACGCCAGCCGTTTTTATTACGCTACCTTGCGGCGCAAGATTGCCGAATAAAATTGCAAGCCCGCCCGTTTCTGAATGAGGATTCTCTATCGGTCGGATCACTTCATAATTTTTTACTTTTGCTTTGGAGACAATCTGACGCATGGTTTTTCCACTTACCGTAGGGCGGTCTAAATGCAGAAGTGATTCATCTTTCCGTACTATTTCACTTAATATTGCCGAAACGCCACCCGCCTTATGTAAATCTTCAATGTGCCAATTCCCAGACGGACTAATTTTAGAAAGATGCGGAATTTTATCAGCAATTTCATTGATGCGCGAAAGCGGATATTCAATTCCTGCTTCACTGCAAAAAGCAAGCGTATGTAGAATTGTATTTGTGCTCCCCCCCATCGCCACATCTAAAGAAAAGGCGTCATCAATTGTCTCTTGTGTTACTAAATCGCGCGGTCTGATATTCTCTTTAACAATTTTCATAATTAACTTGCCTGCTTGTTTGGCAAGTTCATTTCTTTCTTTGCTTTTTGCAAGCGCGGTTCCATTGAACGGTAGCGCTAAACCAAGAACTTCTAATAAACAGTTCATTGAATTAGCTGTGAACAATCCGGAACATGAACCACAGGATGGACAAGCATATTTTTCTAAAACCTTCAGCCACTTTTCATTAATTGAACCTGCTTTATAGGCGCCTACTCCTTCAAAAACCGAAATAAGATCAACAATTTTTCCGGTGGGAGTCTTTCCCGCCTTCATTGCTCCGCCAGTTACAAATATCGTTGGAATATTTGTACGTAAAGCCCCCATAATCATTCCCGGTACAATTTTATCACAATTCGGAATACAAACCATTCCATCAAATGCATGGGCCTCTATCATAGTTTCTACGCAATCTGCAATAAGTTCACGCGAAGGTAAACTGTATTTCATTCCGGCATGACCCATTGCAATTCCATCATCTACGCCAATTGTGTTGAACTCGAACGGAACACCACCAGCCGCTCGAACAGCATCTTTCACAATTTTACCAAATGCTTGCAAATGCACATGCCCCGGCACTATATCAACATAAGAATTAACTATTGCGATGAACGGCTTGTTGAAATCTTTTTCTTTGACGCCTGTTGCGCGAAGAAGTGCCCGATGAGGCGCTTTTTCAATCCCTTTTTTTATTATATCAGATCGCATACTTATACCCTTTCAAACAGATTTCAATATACTTTTCCTCTGCCAGAGGTGAACGCTGCAAAACCTATTTTTGGGTACCGAATTCGGTATGCTTCGTCGCCTCTGGCTTAGCTCAGCCTACTATAATTAGGCTAAGTCCGAGCAAGAGGCTAAGAATAATTGTAAGTGGTAATATACCTATTGTGGACAGAACAGTTGCACCATTAACCGTGGAGGTTATTGATATTTTTTTATTGAATATTTGATTGTTCTGTTTCACTGTATTTAAGTAAATAATTTCTGTTATACTATACGAAAACCTTTTCGGTTTGTCAAGAGGTCATAAATATTTTTTATAAATATTTTGA
>JBBIII010000026.1:0-6080 GCA_037446575.1 Ignavibacteriales bacterium | reverse complement strand
AATCTGATACAATAGTTATGACTTTAAACAACCCCCTGTGACTGTCATATATGAATTGATACATGGGGAGGATAACATAGGACACAGTATCACTAAAGATGTATCTGATTAAAAAATTGCGATTTATAGAATATATTATGCAAACACCAATCAGAATTTCTTATTTCTTGCGTGAACTTTAATTGGTAAATTAACCCAACTTCTTAAATAATTTTTTACTAAATTTTCTGCAAATATTCTTCCACACATTTTGGAATTTATCTTATGCAAAAGAATATCCCGGTTCTAAGTGTTACAGGTGTAACATTAGCGGAAGCTTACGAAAAAGCGCTTATTGAATTATACTACAAAGGCTCTCAATTCAAAACTCAATACGATAAACCTGGAGATCTATTAAGTATTGATGCCACAATGAACATCACAATCCTTGAGCCAGAGAAAGACCCTATGATTCATCGTGCGTTTCCCGGAGGTATTGATAATCTTAGAGAATATGTAATGGAATTAATGGGATATAAAGATGATTGGGTCAAAAATATAAACGATCCAAATGATACACGCTGGGAGTACACCTATCATAGTCGGCTTGCGGCATATGGGGCATGGCATGAATTAGTTGACGGAAAATCTAAAAAGTCAGGTTTCATTTGTATAGACCAAATTAATTCGGTAATAGAAAAACTCAGCTCGCAACCATATACTCGTCAAGCGCAGATGATTACCTGGATGCCGAACTTAGATTTAGAATGTTTTGATCCGCCTTGTTTACAATCGCTTTGGTACAGAATTATTGAAGATGAAAATGGAGTATGGTGGCTCAATTGCAATGTTCGATTTAGAAGTAACGACGCTTGGGGTGCAAGTTTTATGAATATGTTTGGATTCATTCAATTCAACAAAGTTGTTATTGCCGCCGGCATTGCACAAAAGACCGGAAAAAAAGTGGAGCTCGGAAGAATGAATTGGCAAGCCGACTCATATCACATTTATGGAAAGGATATCGAGAGTGCCGAGAAATTGCTATTCAATCGAATTGATGTTATGAGTATTGAGGACAGAACATACAATTTTAACGATGCGTTCATTCAAGAAATGTATAATGAGGCTGAAAATACAACACTGAAAAAAATTGAACAATATAAAGCAGAACATAAATAATGATTTGCTTACATTGCATTCATTTTTTATAATGATGGCAGTTATTTTATTAAAGTATATGCATTCCAATCAGATTTTAACAGGACAAACATGATTATTGAACCATTCAATACTAAAGGAGCTCTGGGCACTGAAGCAATTGTTGTCTCTTTCGATCTCGAAGGTTTCTCACGGTTTTTTATGCAACAGGATGTACATCTGTATGTGCCCGATTATCTTAATACAATATTTAACTCAATCCATTCGATTTTTCAATCACAACGTCCTTACTGGTTGCCCGAAAATGCAAAATGGCTTGGACTTGAACGAGAACCTGACTTCGTGAAATTTACAGGTGATGGAGGTCTCTATATTTGGATTGCATCAAACGATAATGAACCAATTCCTCAAGGATTTAAAGTTGGCCTAATTACAAACCTTTGGATTTTGAAAACTTGTTTCGACGAGGTTACGAAAAGAGCACAAAAACTTGTTCCACTTGCCGAATTACCCGCTCGTATTCGCTTCGGAGTCGCAAGAGGCACTGTTTATGGACTTAAAAGAGGACCAACAAATGAGACAGTCGATTATGTGGGCTTTTGCATCAACCTTGCAGTTCGTCTTCAAAACTACTGCCGCGAAGTCGGATTTATTGCAAGCGCGCGTATTGGTATTGATGAATCTATAGCAACAAAAGCTTCTTGGATTAAAACTACTGCAACTCAACTGAAAGGAATTGGAAGAGAAATTGTTTTTGTCGATAAAGATGAATACGAGACTATCCCTTCCGACACAAAAAGAGCTTTGTTTATTTGATTTATATTTTTTCCCATTTTTTAACTAAACAAATTTTACCAAGATGTTCCACTGGTGTTCTACACTTTGTAACTCTGCAACCTCCACAGTTTAGCTTTTTGATACATATTATAAACAACACTATCGCTTTATATTGCTATGGTATAATGAAGCAATTGTAATTTATTATTGATGTAGTTGTTCCCACAAAAAAAATACGCAAGTACGATATAAAAGAACTCTGATGATACCAAAGATGTAAGCACAGTAAAAACAAATGATTAACAACAATATAAATATGTCAAATAATGTAACATCAGTTTAATCTTGCCAAAGGCAATCCATCGGGAGTGTTCTTTGTTAACATTATTGTTGTCACACCGAATAACTACCATAAATTTTTAGATACCTTTATCGCTAATCATAAAAATTAAATCTACATAGGCATTGATGAAGTCGGTTTCTTTTTACAAAAAAAGCTGAAACAAATTAAACCGCCCAACATTGAGAATATCGGATAGATAATTAAAGAATAAATTAACGAACGAAGAACTCCGCCAACTGTGCTCGCTTCTTTTATCGCATCATCGAATTGTTCACGCAAATTATCAAGCGTGCCGGCAGGAACCGACCCGCTATTCTCAAGTTTTTCTGTAAGTCTTTCAAAAAAACTGCGCGCCATTTCCACTTCAACAGGACCAAATGACAGCACTATAATCACTCCAATCAATGTAGATAACAAAGCTCCAATTATGCCTGCAATAATTCCTAAAATCAATGCATCGGATGATTCCAAAGGTGCCATTTCAACTTTGAACTCGCTACTATATAAGTAGACCGATATACCGCCGCCTAACATAATGCCAGCACAACAACAACAATTTATAAAATTCAAACCCGGTAACCCTGAAATTGCTCCGATAATTAATCCGCCAATAATTGCAGATCGATGTTTATTAGGTTTCTCGAACATAATTAGTAACTCCAAGCTCTTTTAAGTTTTTGTTTTCAATGATTTTGGATATTGCAGAAATAATTAATGGAAGAATGAACCATGGCGATGCTAATCCGAATAACAGACCAGACAAAATTCGTGTTTCTACTGTACTCGATGAGATATTTAAAAAATTAAGTACAATATCGATTAACATTGGCATTAAAATAATTGTCAAGAATTTCTTGTCAGTTATCTTATTTCTCTTTAAAGCTCCAAATAATGGCATTAATAACAGACTAAGACAGAAACCAAAATAAATAGAAGTGCAGCGCATGCATACGCCAAATTTTTCATTCCCTAAATGAAAAGAATGCTCTCCTTGTTGATGGCACACTTTTGAATAAAACGAATATAAACCTTGAGCCGTTTCATTATTTATCTGTTTTAGCGCAGGGGCAACAACAATGCCCACACACCATAGCATCACAAGAATAGTAAATAAAATATATATTCTAAAGTTCATATATCGCGTTTCTATAATCGTAACAAAAGGTTTATTTGTCAAGCTAATAGTTAAAAAGATAAACTTGCTTTTCCATAAGGATTAAGATATATTTGAACAAATTTCCGGAGGAAAAAATGGTAAAAGTACTTGATAAAAAGAAAAATTTTTTAGGCCTTGAAAAACAATACTCTACGTTTGAAACGTCAAAAATAGTTGTAATTCCAATACCATACGAACATACGGTTAGTTATGGGGGTGGAACTAAGAACGGTCCTGAGGCAATATTAAAGGCATCGCAATATGTAGAATTTTTTGACGAAGAAACAAAAAGAGAAATTTATAAAGAACATGGCATTGCTACGCTTCCACCCCTTGTGCTTGAGAAGAAAACAGATGAGAGCGCATTACAGCTAATTTATGACACAGTTTTAGATACTATTCAGCGACAAAAATTTGTTGTAGCGCTTGGCGGCGAGCACACAATATCTTCAGCCGTCATTGCCGCTTATGCAAAATTATTTCCAAATTTATCTATTCTCCATTTTGACGCCCATTCCGATTTACGATCTGAATATTTAGGAAATAAATATAGTCACGCATCAGTTATGGCGAGAGTTTGCGAATTTTTAGACCCACATAAGTTAGTACAAGTAGGCATCAGAGCACAATGCAAAGAAGAAGCTGAGTTTATTAGAGATAGGGGTGTAAATACATATTATGCACATGAAATACGACGAGGCGGATACACTAAAGTTTTAAAATATTGGGATGATTATGTTGTTGAAAAATTGACCGACACTGTTTTTATCTCCTTCGATGTTGATGCTTTTGATCCATCTATAATGCCTGCCACTGGCACGCCAGAACCGAACGGATTATTTTGGGATGAAGTAGTGCAATGTATTCGTAAAGTTGCCCGAAAAAGAAAAATAATAGGTTTAGATGTTGTCGAATTGGCGCCAATTAAAATTCTGCCGCATGCTGATATGACCGCGGCAAAATTAATTTCCAAAATACTCAATTACGCATTATAAGAATGCCGCCCGAATTTGAAAAGCTTGAACGCCCGAGTGCTCCCGATTTAGATTCAATACTCGGCGTTCCATTTCCCGTGCTCGATGACGGATTTGTCCGAGTAATCGATTATATGGGTTCAGATTATTCGATTGTTCAAGCGGCGCGTGTTTCTTACGGGAAGGGAACAAAAAAGAGTCGCGAGGATGAACAGTTAATCAGGTATCTTCTTAGGCATCATCATACTTCACCTTTTGAAATGTGCGAGATAAAATTTCACCTCCGTGTTCCTATGGATTGCTGGCGGCAATGGATTCGACATCGCACAGCTAATGTAAATGAATATTCGACCCGTTATTCCATAGCAATTGACGCCGCACAAAAAACTCAACCAGATAAATGGCGACTTCAATCTACAAGTAATCGTCAAGGAAGCGAAGGATTTCTCGACGCAGAAACGGGGGAGAAATTTTCTGAACAAGAAACCGAACTGCATAATTTTGCAAAAAAAATATATAACGAACGAATAAAAGCTGGAATTGCGAGAGAACAGGCTCGTAAAGATTTACCGTTAAGCACATATACAGAAGCATATTGGAAAATTGATTTGCAAAATTTACTTCACTTTTTAGCTTTACGAATGGAAAGTCATGCTCAACTCGAAATTAGGGAATATGCTAACACAATCGGCGAAAAAATTGTAAGCAAGTGGTGCCCACTTGTGTGGAAAGCTTTTAAAGATTATCAATTTGGAGCAATGGAATTATCTCGTCAGGAAATTGATATTATCGCACGTATTCAAATCAATGATATTGAGGGCGCAAACGCGCTTGCTTGTGAATTCGGATTTATACCCACCTCTGGCGAACCGTTTAAATATAATCTTGAACGTGAAGAGATTGAGAAGAAATTTAAAATCTTAGGTATTCGCATTCCATGGTCAGAAAAATAATACAAAAACACCAATTATTATATTCACCACTAAAAAAATTATGAAGTGATGGATATTTTATTTTTTTGTTTATGAAACTTATCATAATTGCCGCTATTGCACTAAATCGTGTAATAGGTAAAAACGGAATGCTCCCTTGGCGTATACCTAAAGATATTGCGCATTTCAAAAAGCTCACAACTAACCATGCAGTATTAATGGGGAGAAAAACCTATGAATCTATTAACAAACCATTGCCAAAGCGCCGCAATATAGTCTTATCATCAAAACCAATTAAAGGAGTTGAAACTTACTCGTCGTTAACAAATGCGTTAGAGGCGTTAAAAAATGAAGAGAAGGTTTTTATAATAGGTGGAGGATTACTATTTAATTCAACGTTAGACTTGGTTGACGAATTATACTTAACAATCATACAAGAAGAATTCGAAGGTGATACATTTTTTCCTCCTTATGAAGAATATGTAAAGAAAAATTTTAAACTTGTGAGTGAAGAAATACATGAAGAATTTTTCTTTCAACACTTTATTAAAAACGATAAAATAAAAGAATTAGGTTTAAGTTCCAAAATTTCAGGAAAAGCAACTTGACTGAGCAGTAAAATGGTCTTATATTATTTAAGAAAATAACACCGCGGGGTGGAGCAATTGGTAGCTCGTCGGGCTCATAACCCGAAGGTTACAGGTTCAAGTCCTGTCCCCGCTACAAATCAAAAGCTCTGGTTTAATAACTTGAGCTTTTTT